>JAHFSL010000056.1 GCA_023265785.1 Candidatus Coatesiibacteriota bacterium
AGCGCCTTGATGGCGGCGATCGCCCCGGGGACGGGGTCGGGCTGGACCTCCAGCTCCATACGCTCCAGGGCGTCAATGAATTCATCCAGATCGGCCCTGGGCAGGTCGCGCTTCAGCCCCTTCAGCAGGACGCCCACCCGGGTCCGGACCGGCCAGGTCACCGACTGGCCGTACCAGACCTCCCGGAACGCGGCATCGGTGGTGTCAAAGGCGGCGTCCACCAGCGCCTTGTCCACCGCTCCATGCTTCGTGAGCACGGCATGCGCGAGAATGCGCCGCTGGGCCGCCTTGGTCGGCAGGCCCAACGCCTTGCGCTTGGGCTCGTCCGAGTCGTCATGGATGACCGTATCCCACAGATCAAAGGTCAGTGCCTTCACCATGCGGGGCATTATACGGGAGGGTCCCGCCTATAATGGGCCACCGATGCCCGGGAACCTGCCGGCCCTGTTCACCGCGAGCCTCACGGCCCTTTTTCTGGAACTCCTCCTGATCCGCTGGGAATCGTCCGAGATTCCCATCCTGGCCTACTTCAAGAACTTTCCCCTGCTCTCGGTCTTTCTCGGGCTGGGGCTGGGCTGTCTGCTGGCGCGCTCCCCCGTCAGCCGGTGGCGGTCCGGGCTCTGGGCGCTCACGGGGATCGTGCTGGTCACCGCGTGTGCCCACCGGCTGGGGCTGGATGGCATCATCTTCCCCGAGGCCAACATGGATGTCTGGGGCCGGGTCTTCGACCCCGCCGGCCAGGCCGCCGTCCTCGAGTCCTGCGCGTACCTGCTGGGCATCCTGGGGATCCTGGCCGCCAACGCCTGGGCCTTCATCGGGCTGGGCCAGGCCATCGGCGGCTGGCTGGCGGGCGGGGGCACCCTGCGCGCCTACACCACGGATATCCTCGGAAGTCTCGCGGGCGTGGCGGCGTTCGCCGGCCTGTCGGCGCTCCAGACGCCGCCTGCGGTCTGGCTGGTCGTCGGCGCCGCCGGGCTGGCCGCCGTGGCCTGGCGGCTGGACCGCCTGCGGGAGTCCACCGCCCCGCTGGCCGTCCTGGTGGGCATCGCCCTCGTCTCCGCCCCGCTGGGCAACGCGCTGGGCGGGATCGTCCGCTGGTCCCCGTACTACCGGGTCGAGGTCACACCCGCCGCCGTCTCCCCCCCGCCCGAATCGGCCGTCCTGGTCTACGCGCTGGGGGTGAACCGCGACTACCACCAGATCATGGCCGACATTGCGGACGGCCGCGAGCCGCTCTACCGCACCTCCCCCCAGATGATGCAGTTCTGGAACCTGTGGCGGATGCAGTACACCATCGCCTACAAGTTCAGGAAGGCGCCACATGCGGTCCTGATCGGCGGGGCGGGGTCGGGGAACAATGCCGCCGGGGCCCTGCGCAACGGCGCGGGTCGGGTGACGGCGGTCGAAATTGACCCCGCCATCTTCGCGCTGGGGCGGGCCCTGCACCCGCTGAAGCCCTACCTCTCGCCGCGGGTCACCGGCGTCATCACCGATGTCCGGTCATTCGTCCGCCGCAGTCACGAGTCCTTTGACTTGATTGAATACGGCATCCTGGACTCGCACACGGCCCTCTCCGCGCTGTCCTCGCTCCGGCTGGAAAACTATGTGTACACCGTCGAGGGCATCCGGGACGCGGTCGCCCGGCTGGCGCCCGGCGGCGTGATGGTGCTCTCCTTTCACGACCTGGGCCGCCCCTGGCTGGGCCGCCGGCTCTTCCGGAACATCACCGCGGCCACCGGCACGTCCCCGGTCTGCACCCACATGGCGGAGATGGCGTTCTTCATCTTCGGCCCCGGCGCCAACCCCGACGAGGCCCGGGACATCCTGCGCCGGTTGGGCCTGCCCGACTCCGGCGCGTTTTACGCCGCCGGCGAGGTCCTCCCGTCCACCGACGACTGGCCCTTTCTGTATGCCAACCCGGCGGGCCAACCCGTGGTGTATTTCCTCGCGCTGGCGCTGGTCGTGGGGCTCGGCAGTCTGGCGATCCTCGCCGTCCTGCACGGGCCGGGCGTCCGGCCGCCGGCGGACTGGCCGATGTTCTTCCTGGGGGCGGGGTTTCTCCTGATCGAGACCAAGGCGTTGGCCGAGGTCTCCCTGCTGTTCGGCACCACCTGGACCGTGAACCTCTTTGTCTTTGCGGGGATCTTCGTCATGGTCCTGCTGGCCAACGGCGCGGTGGCGCTGGGCGCCGGCCGGTTCCCCCGCGCGGCGGGCATCCTGCTGGCCCTGTCCCTGCTGGGGTGGTACCTGTTCCCGCGCGCCACGCTGAACAGCCTTCCCTTTGTCCCCCGCGCCCTGCTGGGAACGGGACTCGTCGCCCTGCCCATCCTGTTCGCCGGGGTCCTTTTCTCCTCCGCCTTCGCCCGCCGGGCCCGTCCCGAGATCGCCTTCGGGTTCAACCTGATCGGGGCCATGCTGGGCGGTGCGCTCGAAGCGCTCTCGCTGGCGTGGGGCCTCAAGGCGCTGACCCTCGTCGCCCTCGCGCTGTACGCGCTGGCCGCGCTGGTGCCACGAAGGCCGCCAGCCCCCGCGTAAACGCCTCCTCGGGGCCGGCGAACCGCTCGAACTGGCCCGCCTGCTCCAGCAGAACGAATCCGTGCAGTAAGGCCCACCAGGCGCGGTAGATGGCGTGGAATGTGCGGTCCGTCTGCGCCAGGCCGAGCGCCTGGGCCAGCGGGCGGAGGACGGCCTGCCCCTCCGGCGATTCCCGGCGCACGGTCAGTTCCACCTGGTGCATCAGCCGGTACAGCGCCGGATGGGAGACCCCGAAGGTGCGGTAGGCCGAAGCCATCGCCACCAAGGCGCCCGGACGCCGTGACGCACCCGCGAGGGCCGCTCCCAACTGGGCGAAGCCGTCCCGGGCAAGTTCCCTCTGGAGGTCCTGGAGGGAGGGAAAGAGCCGGTAGAGCGAGGGCGGCTGGACCTTGAGGAGCCGGGCCAGCGCCCGCCATTCCAGCGTGCCCTTCTTTTCCAGCAGTCGGCCCGCCGCCTCCAGCACCTGCTCCCGGGTGATTTTCGCGGGGTACGCCATGAGGCTGATTTTACCAGCCCTCCTCCCCTCTTCCGGCGGCCCCGCCCACCCCCGCTTGACATGATCCCCACACTCGTGCAAGACTAACGCTGTTCTGACTAACACCGTGAGCCTACAACCCGGGAATCCCCCGGCACCGTCAGGAGGGACCGATGGACCGCACCGCCAGTCGCGTGGACCTGATTTCCCCGGTCGTCCCGTGGCTGATCATCCTCACCCTCCTGGTCCTGCCCTATGCAATCGATCCCGTCACCCGCTGGCCAGCGCTCGGGCTGGCCCTGACTGCCGCCCTCATCTGCGAATGGCTTCCCCGTCAATTCGCGCCGATGGCTGACCTGCCCCCGCTGTCCCGCCCCTGGCCTCCCGCGGCCCGACCAGAGCCGATCCCGCCCCAGCCTGTTCCCTTCCATGCTGACCGGCGCTTTCCGCCCCTCTCTCGCTTTGACCCGTTGGCAGCCGCCGCCCGGCGTCTCCCTCACGCGCGGCCGGAAGACTTCGCCCGGGCCGAACGACTCCTGAGTCACATGTTGGCCACCCTGGAGTGGGCACCGCGCCGGGTCTGTTGGCTCACCAATCCGGCTGACGTGTCGACGATGGCCCTTGCACCGTCCCTTCGGCTGGAAGCCTCCCGGTGGCAGTTGGCGGTCCGGCGACTCGGTGATCCGTCCGCTGATTGGGCTCCCAATCTCGTGACGGAACCCCACCGCCTGCCGCGCCCCCGCGTTCAGACCGGGCCACCCGGACGAAGGGAGCAACCCATCGACGAAGGGTGGATCGGAGGGCCCGTCTGGGAGGACCGGGCCTTCTCAACCTGCGCCTGGACCGCCCTCACCGCCGTCCGTGAGGCAGCCCAATCCATGAAAGACTGGCAGTTCACCCGGACCCGGCAGGCGCGTCACCTCGCGCTGTTCCACGCCCGGTGCCGGGCAGCCGCCGAGGCGGGCATTGGGGCGCTCTGGGCGACCGACACCACGCTGATCGTGATTCCCCGGCCCATGGTTCATGGGGATGCGGCGGACCGATTTCACCGGGAGGATGGCCCCGCCATGGAGTGGACCGGCCTGCGCCGCTTCTACTGGCACGGCGTCGAGGTGGATGAGCGCATCATCCTCGACCCGGGCTCCATGACCGTCGAGGAGATTGACGCCGAGCCCAATGTCGAGCGTCGGCGCGTCATGATCGAGCGCTTCGGCCGTGACCGCTACCTGGAGACGAAGCCGTGGATGACCATTCATCAGACGACGATCAATGGAAGCCCGGTCACGCTCCTCCAAAAGAATCGTACCGTGCTGGGCTCAACGCTGACGTGCCTGCGCGTCCGCAACGCCACACCGGAGGCTGACGGCTCCCGCAAGGAGTATATGATCCGCGTGCCATCCCATCTCACCGACGCCCGTCGGGCGTTGGCATGGACCTTCAATCTGTCGCCCGGAGACTATCTGCCGACCGTCGAAACATGAGCGCTTCCGTCCCCGCGATGCATCAACCCATTCGCCAGGCTGCCACCCCAGGAGGTTCCATCCATGAGCATCGAAACGCGAGTTCTCGAAGTCTGTCAGGCCCAATTGGGCGTTGACCACCAGAAGCTGGTCCCGAAAGCCCGTTTCGTGGAGGACCTCGGCGCCGATTCCCTGGACACCGTGGAATTGGTCATGGGCCTGGAGGAGGAATTCGATATCGAGATTCCTGATGAGCATGCCGAAATGATCAAGACGGTCGGGGGGGCCTTGGACTATGTCACGGAAGCCTTGGGCGATCCCGTGTCGCCTCCGGTGATCTACCGGCAGGGCGATGTCCTGCTCCGCAAGGTTTCCCGGTGTCCGGAAGGCATCCCGACGTCGGCCAAAGATGGATGGCTGGTGCTGGCGGAGGGTGCCGCAACCGGCCACCGGCATCAGGTGGCCGGCGCCGCCAACCGGCTGGTCAAGACCAGCATGGACCGCAGAGTCCTGGTGGTGGAGCAGGCATCCCACCTGCGCCATCCCGAGCACGACCCGATCCCGCTGGAACCGGGCAACTACGCAGTCATCCTTCAGCGCGAGTGGTCCGACCGCGACGAAGCCGTCACGGTCAAGGATTGATCATGACAGAACGCACCGCACCTCCAGGACAGACCACCATGCTTCCCACCGCCCTGATCGCCGCGGCCCTGCGGGGTGTGGACCCGGCGGGTTGGCGGATCAAGGAGGCCACACGTCTGGGGAGTACCCTTCACCTCAAGGCGAGGATCGACCTGGAACACACCGACGCCTACCACCTGGGCAGGATTGACTACCTCCCTTGCACCGAAGTGCTGACCGCATGCGGCCAGGCGGGCCAACTGTTTCTCGCCATCCACGAGAGCGGGGCCATGCCCGTCGGCACGCCGTCACCCGCCTATCTGATGGAGTACACGGTGCGGTTCCGGTCCAAGCATCCTCCGACCGACTATCCGCTCGAGGTTCGCCTCATTGGCACCCGCCGCCGGGGCCCCATGCGCCTGGGTTCCTTTGCGTTCCGGGTGGCGGACCACATCCGGTGCACCTTCATCGCCTGCACCCTGGTGACGCCATGAACCACTGGTTCGCGCCGGGGTATGCGGGGGTGGTGGGACAGCACATCGCGCCGGTCCGGAAGTTCGGGATGATCCACGAGGCCCTCCGGGCCGGGGGGCTGGTCGCCCCCGATGCCTGGCGCGAGTCCGTGGCGGCCACTCGGGCTGAGCTGGAAACGGTTCACTCGGCGGCCTTTCTCGACCGGGTGGAGGCGCTCGCCGCAACGCCCGAGGCGGCCATGGCGGAGTTCGAAATCCCGATCTCACCGCCGATTCTCGATCTGTTCCGGCTGATGACGGGCGGCACGATCGGGGCCGCGCGGGACGCGCTGCGGGACGGTGCCGCGGTCAACCTGGGCGGCGGCTTCCATCATGGTTTTGCCGACCGGGGCGAGGGGTTCTGCCTGTATAACGATCTCGCCATCGCCATCCGGGTCCTGCGCGCCGAGGGATTGGTGAAGCGGGCGGCAGTCATTGACCTGGACGTCCATCAAGGCAACGGCACGGCCCGGATCTTCCGGGATGATCCGGACACCTTCACGCTCTCCATCCACCAGGAGCACAACTATCCGGTGAAGGAGAAGTCGTCCCTGGATCTTGGACTGGACGATCACACGGACGACGAGGGGTACCAGGACGCCCTGCGCAGCGTCCTCCCCGCTGTTTTCGACGGATTCCGCCCTGACCTGGTCCTGTACCAGGCGGGCGTGGACCCGTTCCGGGACGACCAGTTGGGCGGGTTGGCGCTCACCCATGACGGCCTCGTGCGCCGGGACCGGCTGGTGGCGCGCACCTGCCGGCACTACCGGGTCCCGGTCGCGCTGACCCTGGGGGGCGGTTACGCCTTCCGGATCGAGGATGTGGTGACGGCCCACCTCAACACCATCCGGGTCTTCCGGGAAACGTTCATACCGGATGGGCCCAACCCGTGAGCGCGGGGGCCGCGGTCAAGGGAAGGGCAGACCAGCTCTTCAAGGCGGGGGTCGAGGCCAGCGTGGCCGATGCCCGGTCGCAGTCGGCACAGGTCACCCCGAATCCCTGGTTGGAACGGCTGGGCTGTCGGGCCACCGACCGAGTTGTAGTACTCCATGCTGACGACCTCGGCATGACGCACGAAACGTTTGGTGCGGTCGAGGACTGGCTGGACGCGGGCCTCACCTTCTCCGCCTCGGTCATGGCCCCTTGTCCCTGGTTTCGGGAGGCAATCGCCTTTGCCCGCCGCCACCCCAAGCTGGACCTGGGGGTTCATGCGACACTCAACGCCGAATGGGAGGGCTACCGGTGGCGGCCGGTCTCTACCGTCGATCCCCGGTCTGGACTCATGGACCGCCACGGATATATGCATACGAAATCGCGGGTGGCCATGCGAACGATCGGCGCGATGGCCGGCATCCGTGAATTGGTCGCCCAGTTCCGGATGGTTCGCGACGCCGGCATTCGCCCTTCCCATCTCGATGTCCACATGGGGACCCCCTTCCACCCGAAGTTCATGCCCGGCTATCTGGGCCTCGCCCTCCGCAACCGGCTTCCGGCCTTCGTCCCCCGGTTGTCGCCCGCCAATCTCGAAAGAGTGTCGGGCGGCTCACTCACCAAGACGGCCTTCACCCGGATCTTTCGCTGGCTCGAAACTCGGATGCCCCTCTTCGACGGGATGATTGGCATGCCCCTGGACAATCAGCCGCGTGGGGTGGCCGAGGCGACCCGCATCCTGGGCGCGCTGGGGCCCGGCCTCTGGCATGTCTTCATCCACCCCGCCCGCGATTCCGTGGCCCTCCGGTCCTTCTGCCGCTCCTGGCGGTCCCGCGTTGCGGACTGGAAGACTTTTTCCACCCCCGCCTTTCGCCAGTGGGCGCGCGGCAGTGGCATCCGGTTTCTCCGCTATGCCGACCTGCGCCGCGCAATGTCCAGAAATGGCAAACGTACCTTCGTGATTTGACGGGAGCCATTCTGCCCTGGCCTGCTCCCACCGCCACCGGCCTACGGGTCCAGCGTGACGGTGGTGGTGAGGGTCCGGGTGTGGCCGGTGGCGGCGGCGCGGAAGCCCCCTCGATGAGCTGCACCGCATGCCGCGCATGCTTGGCGGTCACGATGGAGGCAATGCCCTCCCCTGCCTGGCCCCCCGTTCCAGCACGGCCAGGGCGCCGGGCAGGTCAGCGAGCAGCCGCTCCGGCGTCCCGTGAATGCCGGCGTGGCGGGAGACCAGGATACGGCGGGTCGCGCCGATCAGGGCGGCGTTACGGTCCAGGCGGGCAAGATCTTCCGGCGAGGGCCGGGACGTCATCGTGATTTCGATGGCCCAACGTTGTCCCCCCAATTCCAGGACCAGATCAATCTCCTCGCCCAGTCTCGTCCGGACGTAGGCCGCTTCATGCGGACGACCGGCGGCCCCGAGGGCCGCGAGCAATTGCTCGATCACAAACCCCTCCCATGAAGCCCCGGCCCAGGGCTGGTCCAGGAGGGCCGCCGCCGAGGGAAGGCCGAGCAGGGCATGAAGAAGGCCCGAATCCCGCCAGTAGATCTTCGGACTCTTGACCAACCGGGTGCGAATGTTCGCGTGGTACGCGGGAAGGCGGCGGAGCAGGTAGGCGCCTTCCAGATAGTCCAGGTACCCGTTGACCGTGTGGTAGGTAAGGCCAAGGCTACGCCCGAGGTCGGAGGCGTTCCACACCTGGCCGTTCACCGCGGCCACCATCCGGAGCAGGCGGCGGGTCACGCCCGGACGGGCCGGGAAGCCCCAATCCGGCAGGTCGCGTTGGGCCAGCAGGTCCAGGTAGTCCGTCTGCCACCGGGGAAATGCCGACCCACCCAGGACCCCGCCATCGGGATATCCGCCCAGGGCCCACAATCGGTTCAGCGCCGCGACCGGGATTTCGCGAGCAAGCAGGGGCGTCAACTCCGTCACCGCCAGCCGGCCGGCCAGCGACTCGGAGACATTCTTCATCAGCCCGGGAGCCACGGATCCCAGCAGGAGGAACCGGCCCCGGCGGCGGCGATCGCGGTCAATGGCTCCCCGCAGGCGCGGAAACAGGGGCGGGTGGGCCTGGGCTTCATCCAGGACGATCAGGTCGCGGGCTGCCTCCACGGCGGCCCACTCCGCATCCAACCGCGCCCGCTGGACCTCGTCCTCCAGGTCGAAGTAGGTTCCCCCGAGGGTCCGGGCGAGGGTCGTTTTCCCGACCTGGCGGGCCCCCAGCAGGGCCACGGCCGGATAGGCGCGGAGCAGGTCGCGAATGGCGCGGGTCAGCACGCGGCGGCGCATACGGACATATTAGAAGTCTATTTCTATTTTGTCAACCCGCCGGGATCTCCCCCGGGACCGGCGCCGGCCGGCCCCCGACCACACCCGGGCTACAGGTCCAGGGTAAAGGTGGTGGTGAGGGTCTGGGTGCGGCCCGTGGCGGCGGCGCGGAAGCCGGCCTCGATGATCTCCACCACGTGCCGCGCATGCTCGGCGGTCACGATGGAGGGAATCCCCTCCCGCACCCACCGGGCCAACTGCATGATGTCCTCGAAGATGTGCTGTTCCTCCATCTTCGCGTGCACCGTGCCGCGGACATGGTCGGTGAGGGTGATCCCCGAGCCCGATGAGTCCTGCTTGCGGTGCGGGTACTCGATCGGCTTCCCGTTGAGTTTGGTCTGCTCAATGATGCCTTTGGTCCCGTAGTAGGTCGGGAAGTCCAGGCTGGGCACCAGCCAGCCGGTCGCGGCGCCATACACGAAGGCATGGGTCCCTCGCCCATAGTCCAGCACGAGGAAGGTGTTGTCATCGGCATCGCAGGCTATCTTTTTCCCTGCGAACTCCCGGGTCTTGTGCACCTGCCCCGACATGGCGGTCACCCGTTTGGCCGGCCCCAGCACCCCGGTCAGGCTGTGCAGGCCGTACACGGTGATGTCGTACATCGGCCCGCCGCCGGGCTTGCGGAAGTACCAGCCCGGATTCACGGTGGAGAGGACATCCTTGCCGGTCCGGACCCCCTCCTCCTCGTGGTACCGCTCAAAGGCGCCGCCGATGGCCGCCCACGCGACCCGGCCGATGGCGCCGTCC
>JAHFSL010000418.1 GCA_023265785.1 Candidatus Coatesiibacteriota bacterium
GGCGACCACGATGCGCGGCCCCCGGACCCGCGCCTTCGTCGGGGCGGGGACGACCGCGGACCACGCCGCGGCGAATTCGTTGGGAGACCGGGTTCCGCAGTACCGCACATCGGCCGGCCACGCCCACACCGACCGCGCCACGGCCAGGAGCCGTTCCTGGTCAAGGGCCCGGGTCTCGGGGTCGGAGAGTTGCTGGAGGGTTCCGCCCTGCTTGCCCCGCTGGGCGAAGTCGATGAGGGCCCCGAAGATCGCACCGGGATTCTTCCGCGTGTCCTGATGCGCCCCGATGGCGACGGCCTTCATCTTGTCGAGCGTGCCCGGCGCGACATTGGGGGATGTGCATTGCCTGACCATCAGGCGAATGGTGTCCTCCAGATTGCGTTCCAGCCCGGAAACGCCGACCCACACCCACCGCTCATCCACGCTGTACGAAATGGACGAGCCCAAGGCGTACAGCTTCCTCTTGAACTCGCTCGCTGACAGGTCGCCGGCTCCCGCGAGGGCGAGCAGGTCAAAGGCCGCCCCCATGGTGCGGTCCGTCCCGGTGCCCACCGAGGTGAACCCGATGCTCACGGTGAAGACATCGTTCATCGGATTTCGCCCTGCCCAGAGCCGCCCGAACGGGCGGTCGCCAGCAACATAATCCCTTCCCGCCACGATCCAGCGCGGCTCAATGGGACGCGCGGGAATAGCCAGCAGGTTCTTGGCGAATGCCGACTGCCGAGCCGGATCAATTGTGACCTCGGTGAATCCCGGCTTGGTGATGGACGGCAGGTCCGGCTTGCCGGTACGCCGGTAGGCCACGGCCCGGTCGTCCCCGAGATACCGGTTCGCCGCGTGAATCACCTCGTCCCGGGTCACCTGCTTCAACCGGTCCAGCCAGCCCGTGGCATAGGCCCACTCCTCGCGGTGAATAAATGAGTACGCCATCATGGCGACCCGCGACTCGTTATACTCCAGGTCGCGCTTCTGGCCCACCGACCAGGTCGTGATCGCGGCCTGCATGTCCTCGTCGGTGAACGCTCCCCGCTTGACGGCCGCCACGCAGTCCAGGAGCAGGGCCTTGGCCTGCTCCAAGGTCTGCCCCTGCTTGGGAACCGCCCAGAGCGTAAAGGTCCCCGCGTCATTGTTCGCGTCCGACCCCGCCCCCGCCTCCTTGACCTTTTGCTCCTGGTTGAGCGTCAGGTCAATGATGCCGGCCCGCCCATTGCTCAACAGCATGCTGGTCACGACCAGCGCGTCCGCCTCGGGGGTCCTGTTGGCCGGCGTCAGCCAGCCGATGAGCACCTGCTCCTGCGACTCGAAGGTGACCGACACCGTCTCCTCGCCCTTGAGCGGCGGCAGGGGCCACGGTCCGGCCGCGGGAACCGGAGCCGGCTTCCAGCCGCCGAACGACCGCTCCAACAGCCGGAGCATCGCCGCGCGGTCAAAATCACCAGCGAGGGCAACTGCCATGTTGTTCGGGACATAGTGGGCGTGAAAGTACTCCTCGACCCGCTTGAGGGAGGGATTCTTGAGGTGCTCGATGGATCCCAGCGTCGGCTGGGTCCCGTACGGGTGCTCCTTGAACAACAGCAGGCTAAACGCCTCCCAGAGGGCGCGACCGGGATGATCCAGCGACCGGTTTTTCTCTTCATAGACGGTTTCAATTTCGGACTGGAAAAGACGGAACACCGGGTGGGCGAACCGCTCGGCCTCCGCCGTGGCCCAGACCTCCGCGCGGTTCTTCGGAAAATCACAGACATAGATGGTGTTCTCGTCCGAGGTGAAGGCGTTCAGCCCATTGAACCCCAGGGCGTCATACACACGGCCGAGTTCGTTGGGAATCTCAAACGCGGACGCCTCCTGGTTTTCGTGGTCAATCGCCTGCTCCAACCGCTTCCGCTCCCCGGAATCAGTTGTCGTGAATCGCGCCTCGTACAACCGGGTGATGGCATCCAGGTGCGGCTTTTCCTTGGCGTAATCGGTGGTGCCGAGCTTCGTGGTGCCCTTGAAGAGCATGTGCTCGAGGTAGTGGGCCAGCCCCGTGCAGTCCGGGGGATCCATCTTGCTCCCTGTCCGCACCGCGATCCACGCGGAAATCCGCGCCAGTTGGGGATTGGGCGAAAGGTAGATGGTGAGCCCGTTCGCCAGCCGGTGTACCGTCGCCTGGAGGAGGTCTCCCGCCAGCGGCTTGGCCACCAGCGCCGGCACGCGTGGCGCCAGGCTGGTGGGGGTTGCGGCGGGAACCGCCGACGCAAGGAAGAGCGCGAGCGGAAGGTGGATCATTTCTTCTCCTTCTTGGTTTGCGCAGGCGGTAGCGGCTCCACCACTTCGAGGTTCCCGCCCTTGCTGTCAAGCCGCGTGCCCCAGGCTCCGGCGCTGAACAATTCATACCCCTTTGCCTTGTCCCGCACGGCATACCCAAAATCCTTTCCAGTGAAGGGATCTGTCAGAAGGTCAGCCGCCAGTTCGTGGGGAACGAGGCTTTTGAGGGCAGGGGGCCAATGACCTGAGCGCGCCCTCACGGCGTGCAGAGCCCCAACAATAACGGCGAAGTGCAGTTTGGTTCGGGCTTCCATTTCCTTTTGGTAGAGCGACTCGAAATTGGTGGTCCCCGAAAATCCGGTTAGCCCTCCCGTCCATCCCCTTGCGTCGTAATAGGCCTGATCCCGGGGATGCCAATTCTTCACCGGCCATCCGGCCGCCTGCGCCATCGGAATGAAGTCTCGCTTCAGTGCCGCGAGGCGATTGGCATCGTCAAACCCCAGATAGAGGCCAACCTTCCCGAGCAGGAAATCAACCCGTGAAATGTCACCCAGACTGTTCCGATTCCATTTCTTTCTCAGCCAAGCCCTCTGGTCAAGCGTGGCAGCCGCCTCGCCCATGAAGCCTTGCGTCACGCTCAACTCACCACGGAGATCGCTGAACGAGCGGCCCAAGCCGGGTGGAAGGATCGCCGCGGGAGAGAATGATAATGAGCCGTACACGCCACCGACCGCAATCCCGGCATTGGCCACGGCGATCATCTTGGCCATGAGAAAAGGGTCTCGTGATACCAGCAGGGCCAACTTGACTGCGCGACCGGTTGAGCGCCATGAACCTGT
>JAHFSL010000419.1 GCA_023265785.1 Candidatus Coatesiibacteriota bacterium
AACCATGGCGCGGATCTGGACGGTTTCACCGCGTCGCGGGTTCACGAAGTTCTTGGTCAGCACATCAACGACGACCGGCCGGACCGTTCCGGTCACTGTCGCAAACGCCGGGAGCGGAATCCCGGTCGCCGTGGCCCGGATGGTATTGGGACCGGCATTGGTTCCCACCCACAAGGTCCCGCCGATCATGCCGTTGCCGTTCGTCACCGCACGGTCTTGCGAGACCCGGCCGTTCCCGGCCACCACCACGATCGTGACCGGCACATTGTAGACGGGGAGGTTGGGAGCGCCGCAGTTGTCGTACACGGTCACGGTATACCGCACGGAACGGCCCACCTGAATGGACGCGGCACTGGCCCCGACGACGACCGTCGTCGGCACGCCGTGAATGATGACCGTGGCGCTGAGCGTCAGCGGACCCAGGATCCGGTTGGTCACCGCCTCACGGGCCGTGAGTGCGGCGCTGACGATCACCGGCCCGCAGGTGGCCGCCGTCGGATAACTCCAGAAAAACGGCTGGACGGCCCCGTTCGCCAACGTGAAGGGGCGCGCCGGCAACACCGCCGAGACGGCTCCCACGGATGCCGCACCAGGATCCGTCGTGGTAACCGTGATGTCCGAAGGCGTCCCAATGAAAATGGTCGTTCCCCCGGTATTCGTGACCCAGAGGGTCGCGGATACGGAATCAGGCGCAATTGCGGCGCCTGGCGTGACATCCAGGACGAGTGACCAATTACCGGGCGCGGAGACGGCCTGTCCCGGCGAATCCTCCACCGCCGTGGTGATCGCGCCACCAATATTCTGCTCGGTTCCGGCCGCTGACACGCGCACGACCAGCAGACCCGGGCCCGTCGCCGTGATGGTGCAGGAGAAGGTCACGGCGGTCCCGCCCACCGTCTGGGGGGAGGCCGGCAGCCATCCGGTCGCCGTGGCGCCGGCGCCCGGGAAGGCCGGTGCGGCGGGGAACACGCCCAGCGCGGACGCGGCACCAGTATTATTCACCGTGAAGGTCACCAGGCGGGTGTCTCCCACCACGGCCGGGCCCGCGGGACTCACCAGAAGCGTGCCGCTGATTGCCGCGGCCGTCACCGCCTGCAGGGTTCCCCGGGCCGTCGTCGAGGTGGAGAAATTGATCGCCCCGCAGGTCGTGCCGGACGCGGTCAGGCTGAACGCAAGCGTCCCGGCCGCCATGACGGTCACAGGGAAGGTGTAGGTGCGCGCCGAACCCGCGTTCACCACGCCAGGGGCGGAGACGGCGCTGGTGGGCGCGCCCGACCCCAGCGGGGTGATCTCATAGTCCACCGCCACGCCGTTCGCCGCGGAGCCGCCGGCATTGAACACCGTGACCGTCACGGTGACGTTCTGCCCCACCGACGCCTGCAGGGTCGAGAACCACATTGTCGCCGAAAGCAGGGACGGCGCGGCGACTGCGACCGCACCGGAAGTGACCGCCGCCGAGGTCTTCGTCAACCCACTGTTGGCGTCCTGGCCGGCCGCCGAGGCCGTGAAGGTGATGGGGCCAGGAGCCGTGGGGGTAACGCTCCACACAAACGCCACCGTGGAGCCGCCCACGATATTCGTGCTGGCCGCCGAAAGCAGGGACCAGGTGGCCGCTCCGGACGCGTAGAGTGTGGCGGCCACGGCATTCGCCGTCGCGGCCGGGGCCGCCGCCGTGTTGCGCACCTGGGTCGTCACCGAGAACCACTCCCCGTTGCAGACATTGAAGGAGGAGGGGGTCACGGAGAGGATCGTCAGGACCGCCGCGTTCTCGATATTGACGCCCGGCGCCGAGACCGCGGGCCCGGTGGCGGCTTCGGGCGAGGAGGCGGAACAGGTCCAGCGGGCGTTGTTCCCGGCCGCCGAGGCCGTCACCGTCCAGGTGAAGACCACGTTGGCGCCCGCTGCGAGGGAGGCCAGCGTGGCCGGCGACGGCCCCGCGAGACCGGGCTGGACGGGGCCGCCGGACTGGAAGATGGCAGGGGTCAGGGCGGACGACGTCGCGATGCCGGTATTGGTCACCGTGAGGTAGAGCGCGAATGTTTGGCCGGTTGAAACGGTCGTCGCCGCCGCCACCAGCCCGGCCGTGAAGGACACGCCGGCGGCGACCGTGAAGGCCGTCTGGGCCGGCCCACCAATCAGCGCCGGGGCGCAGGAAGTGGCGGCCACCGCGAAGGCCGTGGTCGTCACGGCGGTGGCACTCCCCACCGCTGCGACATTCCCGGCAACGGTGAAGGTGAAGATCATCCCGGGCGCCATGGCCGCCGCCGCGTTGCTCCACACGAACCGGGTGGCCGAGGCCCCGCCCGTCACGATGGGTGCGGCCCATCCACCCGGTTGGTCCGCCGAGGTCCCCGAGAGCAGGACCACGGGCGAGACCGTGTCAGCCACCGTGAGCGCCGTCACAGTCGCCGTACCGGTATTGGCCACCACGATCAGGTACGAAACAAGATTCCCCGCCACCGGTGACGCCGGGAACTGGAGCGAAGAGAACGTGATCCCGTTCGTGGCCGGCTGAACCAGTGTCCCGACCGCATTGGTGAACTGGCTCGGCGTCCCGCATCCCGCCTGGGCCGTCACATACGCCGTGCCGGACACCGTTGTCGGCGCGCACACCACTCCCAGAACGCCGGTAATGGTAAAGGTGTAATCCACCCGGGCGGGAGAATGACCGCCCCGCCGCCGGACCAGACGAACCGGGTCCCGCCTGCCACGCTTGCGACAATGGCGGCCGGGAAGCCCGCAGGCTGGTCCGCCACCGCCCCGGTGACCGCCGGTGCCACGGTATCGACGACCGTGATATTCGAGAGGGTGACCGCTCCGGTATTGGTCACGACGATCCGGTACGCCAGCGGTGACCCGATTCCTCCGGCCGTCACCTGGGACTGGACCGTCGTCATGGCGACCGACGGGGCGGCCACCTGGAAGTAAACGCCGGTCGTGGGAGCCGCGCCGGTACCGCATCCCGCGGACGCGGTCACAAAGCCGGTGTTGGAAACGTCCGTGGTGGCGCACACCGCGCCGACGCTCCCGCTGATCGTAAAGGTAAAGATGCCCCCCGGCACCAGGAGAAGCGGTGCCGACGCC
>JAHFSL010000420.1 GCA_023265785.1 Candidatus Coatesiibacteriota bacterium
CCGCCCAGCGCCCCGTATCGGTCCGGAGGAACTTCACGCCGGCACCAGCCCCAGCCGCCGCTGGCGGCGCAGTTCCCGGTCCAGGGCCTTCTGCATCTTGCGCTGGATCTCCCCGAGCACCGCCTCGGGCGTCGCCTGGAGAAGATAGACCTTCTGCATCCCGACATTGAGTTCATCCATGTACTCCTGGAAGAACGGCAGTTGGGGCAGGGAGAAGGTCTGGGGGTGCCCGGCCATCCTGATGAACAGGTCTATAAACCGGTTGGGGTGCGCCACGACGAAGCCGGGCGTCACCGCCTTGAGCGGGGTGAACTTGCGCTGGCCCAGGCACAGCTTCTCCATCGGCCCCTGCTCCATCAGGTACTTGATGAACGCGAAGGAGGCTTCCGGATGGCGCGCCCCGCGGGGAATGGTCAGGATGTCCAGGTCCGCGATGGATCGGCCATAGAGGTTCGGGTCGGTGTTGGGCGGAGGGGCAGCCCCCCAGTCCATCTTCGGCGCGTACTGGGTGATGAAGTTGTACATCCAGACACCCTGGATCTCCATGGCCACCTTCCCCGCCATGAAGGCGTTCTGGGGCGAGGAGAAGTCGCCGAACCCGCTCTGGAAGACCTGGACGAACTTGACCCCGTACTTCTTCGCGTACCCCTGCACCCAGGTGAACGCCGCCACGCACGCGGGCTCGTCACAGGTGATCCGGTCACGACCGTCCCACAGCCGTCCCCCGAAGAAATAGGGCCACGACCAGTTCCACCACCCCGGCTCCCATGGAAGAAATCCCATCTGGGTGATGTGGCCGTCCTTGTCGCGGACGGTCAACTGCTCGGCCAGCGCATCCAGTTCGGCGATCGTGCGCGGGGGTTTCTCCGGGTCCAGCCCGGCCTTCCGGAACATGGCCTTGTTCCAGTGCAGGGCGACCGTCGCCGGGGTCGTTGGCACGGCCCAGGTGTGGCCGTGGTACTGGCAGTTGTCCCAGTACACCGGCAGGAACCGCTCCGGCCAGATGCCCGCCGTGGAAAGGAATTCATCCAGCGGCAGGAAGGCGTTCTTGTCGGCAAAGGAGACCAGGTTGTAGTCGTACAGGCCCGAGAGGTCGGGCGGATCCCCGCCGGCCGTGGCGATCAACATCTTCTCGTCGGGCGTGCCGACCGGGACATACCGCACGAAGAGCCGATCCTGGCTCCGGTTGAAGTCATCCACGACGTCCATCATGGCCTGGCCCTCGAAGTCGGTCCACCCGGCCCAGAACTGGAGCTCCAGCCGTCCCTCCGGGGAGACCGGCGGGAGGGCGGCGGGCGCGGCCGCCACGGGGCGGGCCAGGGCCGCGAGCGTCCCGAGGAGGCCGGCAAGCCGCGTGACGGTCACAGCCGGATCATAGATGGAAAAGGCTGGGCAAGGAAGGGCTCGAACCTTCAACCCGCTGATTAAGAGTCAGCTGCTCTACCATTGAGCTACTTGCCCTCAAGCGGAATAGGCATTCTACCAACAATTCCACGCTGGTTGAGAGCGACGGCTCCATCGCCATCCTCGCCGCGCCACGCAACGCTCCCAAGTCCATATTCGGCGGGTCCGAACAGTTGCTATGATGCGGTTGAATGAGCCTGCGTCATCTGAGCCCGCTCGGAAACAATGAACTGGCCCGGTTGCTCATCGGCGCGGCGAAGACCATCTTTGCCGCGAGTGTAATTGCCCTGTTCTTCCCGCCCGCGGGTGCGGACCGCTCGTGGGTGTGGTTCCTGGCCGGCGTCCTGGTTGCCGCGGCGTCCGGAGGAATCGGGATCGCCATCCTCGAACGGACGGCCGAACACGAGAAGCCTCAGGGAAAAAGACGGAGAAGCCGGACATGAAGGAAATTGTTCTCATGGGATTGACGGTCCTGGCGTTGTACTTTGTCGCGTTGGCGATTGACCGTATCCTCCCGGTCCGCAAGACCCCACGCTCCGCCAGGTAGGGCTCAAACCGAAACGGCTTGTCGCTTGGCCGGGGTCGCATCAATTGACACTCACGCGATAGGCCGTTGCGGGTGCTTCCTGGCGACGGCCTGCCGCTCCGCTGGCCGCTGCTAATTCACGGTGACGCGGTAACACGCGCAGCCGGTGGTGTTGAGGCCCGAGAAGGGCAGGGTCCAGCGGAGCCACCGTGTGCCGGCAATGGGGTTGCCCGGGGTGAAGGCCGCCGGCGGCGTGGTGCTGGTCGCCGTGGAGTAGGACACGGCCAGCGGCTGGCCGGCCGTGTTCCCGCAGTCCAGCGCGGCGGACGAGGCTTCCGGCACGAAGACAGTGCCCATCGGGACGGCATCCGTCAGGACGAAGGTGAACGCCGACCCGGAGGAGAAGTTGCTTCAGCAGACCCGGAACGAGACGGTGTCGCCGGAGGCCCCCACCGTGAGCCGGGGGGTCTTCTCCAGCTTGATGTCCACGCCCACCACATCCGTGGTGCCCAGTCCGATGATGGAGCCGTCCACGATATCGCTGGCCACGATGGTCTGGGACCCCAATTTCACCAGCGTGACGTTGTAGAAGAGCCGGATCCCGTTCTCGTCCGGGAAGCCGCCGTTAAAATTACAGGCACCCGGCGTGGACGACCAGGTGAAGTTATAGACATCCATGGCCGTGCCCTCCAGCTTGGCGGACGGGTCGGTCGAGGTAAAACTCGTGGTGCCGCAGTAGTCAGTCTTGGTCGTACCCGTGCCCAAGACCACGATGACGGTCATCCAGAACGGCTGGCCGGTGAACACCACCGGAGGCAGGATGATGTCGTAGTGGACGCCCGTGGCCACGAAGGGGGCGGTGTAGAATTTCTCCCGGTACTGGGGCTGGTGGCGCAGGGCCATGGCCTCCCCCTGCGCGCCGCCCGCCAGGACCTGGAACTTCACGTTGCGCCGGCCGCCAAAGGCGGGGCCGGTGAAGTCGGTGAACATGATGGACTGGTCGGGGCCGTCCGTCGTGTAGGTGGCGCTGAATCCGTCACTGCTCGTCCCGTTGATCGCCATGCCCGCCACGGGGCTGAACAGCATGAACGCCCACGGCGCCGGCGACTGGCCGGCGCTGACATGCAGCCAGAACTCCTGCCCGGTACTGTT
>JAHFSL010000421.1 GCA_023265785.1 Candidatus Coatesiibacteriota bacterium
CGGCCGGGGCAACTACTGGAGCGACTACGCGGGGTACGGCGCGCCGGGGGCCGTGACGGGCCGGACGGCGTACCGGGCCGATGGCGCGTTCGCCCGGCTGGCCGACCGGCTTCCGGCCCTGCGGTTCTTCCTGTTCGCGCCGGCCGCCGATGCGCTGGATGCCGCCGCCCGGGCGTTCCCCGTCTTCGCCCCGCGACCGGTCCTGGAGGATCCCGCCCCCCTGCTCGTGCCCCCGCCCGTGTGCACCGCCCTGCCGGCCTCCACGCGCCGCCCGACGCGCACCCTGGCAGCCTCCGCCGGCCTGCTGGCGCTGGGTTCCCTGAGCCTGCCCCTGCTGGGCCTGCGGCGCCCGCGACCCGCCCCCCCGTCGCCCGGGGCCCGGATCGCCGCGCCCGCGGTCCCGGCCATCGCGGCACGGGCCGTCGGCAAGGCGTACGGGTCCCGCCGGATCCTGTCGGAATTCTCGCTGACCGTCGCCCCGGGCGAATCCGTGGTCCTGTGGGGGCCGAATGGCGCGGGGAAGAGCACCTTCCTGCGCTGCCTGCTGGGGCTGGAGTCCTTCGCGGGCGCGATCAGCGTGGGCGGATCGGATGTCCGCGCGGACGGCGTGGCCGCGCGGCGCCGGATCGGCTACATCGCGCAGGACACCCCCGCGTATGACTGGACCGTCCGCGCGGCGATGACCTTCGTGTGCGCCGCCCGCGAGGCCGACCCGGCCGTGATTCCCTCCCTCCTCGCCGCGTGCGGACTCGCCGGCGAGGAGGCCAAGCCGGTCCCAACCCTGTCGGGTGGCATGCGCCAGAAGCTGGCCCTGGCGCAGGCGCTGGTGGGGGATCCGGCGGTTCTTGTCCTGGACGAGCCGTGCTCCAACCTGGACCACCGCAGTCGCGGCGACCTGCTGGCCCTGCTGGAGGGCCTCCGGGGGACGCGGACGCTCCTCATGACGAGCCACCGGGCCGATGAGGCCGAGCGGCTGGCCGACCGGGTGGTCTGGATGGAGGAGGGCGCGCCGGCCGAACTGCTCGACCCCAAGGGCCTGGCCGCCCGGCTGGTCCTGGCGACGGCGCCCCGGCGGGCCGGGCCGGGGCCCGCGGGCACGTCATGAGGCCGCGGGCGCTCGCCCTGCTGGCGGGACGGGAGATCGGCGAGGCCGTCCGCAGCCGGTGGCTGGCGGGATTCACGGCGGGGTTCAGCCTCCTGGCCCTCGGGCTGGTGGCCATCGGCTCCCGGAACGCGGTCCTGACCGGCACGCTCGGGTTCGGCCGGACGACGGCGGCGCTCATGAACCTGGTCCTGCTCCTGGTGCCCCTGGTCGCGCTGGTGGCGGGCAGTCTGGCCATCGCGGGGGAGCGCGAGCGCGGGACGCTGTCCTTCGTGCTGGCCCTGCCCTTCGACCCGCGCGAGGTGTTCTGGAGCAAGGTGCTGGGGCTCGGGCTGGCGCTGGGCGCCGCCCTCGGGCTGGTGTTCGCGATCGTGGGCGGCTACCTCGCCGCGCAGGGTGATTCGGCCGAAGCCGGAACCTTCTGGCGGCTGGCCGGCGCGACCGGCCTGCTGGCGGCGAGCGCGCTGGCGCTGGGGTTCCTGGCGTCCACGGTCACGACGCGCGGCGCGCGCGCCGCCGGGGCGGCGCTCCTGCTCTGGCTGGTCCTGGTCTTCGGCTCGGACCTGGGGCTGATGGGGGCCGCGGCGGCCACCGCCCTGCCGCCCGCGGGCCTGCTCGCCGCGGCCTGGCTCAATCCGCTTACCCTCTTCCGGCTGGTCGTCGTGGACGGGGTGGCGAGCGGCATGGATGTCCTCGGGCCCGCGGGCCAGTGCGCGCAGGACCTGCTGGGCGATTCCCTGCGCCCCGCGGTCCTGGCGGGACTGGTCGCCTGGACCCTCCTGCCGCTGGCCGTGGCCGCGACCCTGTTCCGCCGCAATCCGCTGGGCGGCCCGCGCTGAACCGGGCCGGGGCGGCGCTCCTGCTGGCCGCGGCGCTTGGCGGTTGCCGGAAACCTGCCGTGTCGGAGATCCCGTCCCTGCGGGCGGGCCGGGACACCTGCGCGCGGTGCGGGATGATCGTGAGCGACGCGCGGTTTGCCGCCGGCTACGTGGATGCGGGGGGCCGGAGCGTGCTGTTCGATGACGCGGGGGAGGCGCTGGACGTGGTGGCGGCGTCCCCGGACCTTGCGGGCCGCCTCTGGGTGCAGGACACCGCCGGCGGCGGCTGGCAACGCGGCACCGCGGCCCGGTTTCTGTCCCTGCCCGGCTATGCGACCCCGATGGGGTCGGGCCTCGTGGCCTTCGCCACCGGCCCCGGGGCCGAAGCCTTCGCGCGCAGTGTCCGCCGCGCCGGCGCCCGGGTCATGACCCTGGCGGAGGCCGTCGCGGCCCGGTCACGCCCGGCGCCCCGCGCGGGCCGGTAACGGGCATGGCCCCCGGCCGCCTGCGCGCCCTCCCCGGTGCGGCGGGCCTGGCTTCCCTGCTGGCCGGCGCCTGGGCCGGGCTGGCCCGCATGGGGTGGCCCCTGCCCCACGCCGGGCTGGCGCCCCTGCACGGCCCGCTCATGCTCTGCGGGTTCACCGGCACGGTGATCGCGCTGGAGCGGGCCGTGGGGCTGGGCGAGGGCTGGGCCTATGCCGCGCCCGCCCTGGCGGCGGCGGGGGCGGTGGCCCTGCTGGCGCATGCGGTGGCGCCCGCCACGGGGCTCTTCGTGGGCGCCGCGCTCCTGCTGGTGGCCGCGCAGGTGGTGATCGCGCGGCGGTCACCGGGCCTGCACACCGCGCTGACCGGGCTGGGCGCCGCCTGCTGGCTGGCCGGCAACGCCCAGTGGGCGCGGGGCGCGCCGCTGTTCGCGGTGGTGCCGTGGTGGATCGGGTTCCCGCTGTTCACCATCGCCGGGGAGCGGGTGGAGTTGAGCCGCGTCCTGCGGCCCCCGCGGGCCGCGCGCCTGCTCCTTGCCGGGCTGGTGGTGGCCTGGATCGCCGGGCTCGTGGTGGATGAATGGACCTTCGTCCGGGGCCAGATGGCGACCGGGCTGGCCACGGCGGGGATCGCCGTGTGGCTGTTCCGGCACGACCTGTCGCGGCGGGTCATGCACCT
>JAHFSL010000422.1 GCA_023265785.1 Candidatus Coatesiibacteriota bacterium
CGAATTTGCCTTCGTGGTCCCCGGTGGCGCCCGTGAACGCGCCCCGGACATGGCCGAAGAGTTCGCTCTCCAGCAGGGCCTCGGGGATGGCCGCGCAGTTGACGACAATGAACGGGCCGTTGGCGCGCCGGGACCGGGTGTGCACCAGCCGGGCGGCGAGTTCCTTGCCGGTTCCGCTCTCACCGGTAATGAGGACCGTCGCTTCCGCGTCGGCGGCCTGCACCAGCATGGCAACCGCGGCGCGGAACGCCGGGGCGTCCCCGACAAAGGCGGGGTGGCCGGACTGCGCGCGGAGACGCGCCTTGAGGTCGAGGTTTTCGGTGGCCAGCCGTCGCTGGGCCAGGACCCGGTCCACCCGGATTTCCAGCGCGGGCAGGAAGTCCGGGCCCTTGACCAGGAAATCATCCGCGCCCCGCCGCATGGCCTCCACCGCGGTTTCCACCGCACCGTAGGCGGTCATCACCACCACGGCGGGTCGGGGCCCGGTCCGGGGGAGCCGGGCGAGGAGTTCGAGACCGGAGAGGCCCGGCAGGTTGAGGTCGAGGAGGAGCAGGTCCCAGCCGCCGGCGGCCATCCGCACCGCGCCCGCCGCGCCATCCGGCTCGTGCGTGGTGGTAAACCCGCGGTCCTGGAGGGCCAGAACGATCAGCCGGGCAAGACTCTGGTCGTCCTCGACGATCAGCGCCGCGCCGGCCGCCGTTGCCGTCACCGGGCGGTGACCGGCAGGCGAACCACGGCCTGCGTTCCGCCGCCCGGGGCGGCCGTCAGCGTCACGCCGCCCCCATGCGCCTCCACAATCTGGCGGGCGATGGGCAGGCCGAGCCCGGTCCCTCCGGGCTTGGAGGTGGTGAACGGCCGGAACGGGTCGGCGGCGCCGTCGGGGGCGAGGCCGGGCCCATGGTCGCGGATCACGGCTTCGACCGTCCGACCGGTGGCCCGGGTGCCGACCTCCACGACGGCGCCATCGGGCGAGGCCTGGACGGCGTTGAGCAGCAGGTTCAGGAGCGCCTGCTTCACCCGGGCGGGATCCATGGCCGTCGCGGCCAGCCCGGGCATCAGGGTCGGGGCGACCGTGACCCCGCGCCGGGCGGCGGTCGAGGTGACCAGCGCGATCGTTTCCCCCACCACTATGTTGAGGTCGGCCGGGACCCGGGTCAGCGGGGTGGGGCGGGCATACGCGAGGAATTCCCGGAGCAGGCCCTCCAGCCGCGCGCCCTCCCGGCCGATGATGTCGAGCAGTTCCAGCCGCTCCGGGTCCGGCAGGCCGTCCCGCTTGAGCCGGATGGCCGCGCCCGTGATCGCGGCCAGCGGGTTGCGCACCTCATGCGCCATGCCCGCTGCCATTTCGCCGACGCCGCGCAACTGGTCGGCGTGCAGGAGGGCCTCCCGCTGGCGGCGGACGGATGCGGCGAGCGAGCCGAGCAGGGCGCCGCTCCCGAAGTACAGGACGATCTCGAACAGCGCGTCCTGGCGCTGGGTGGGCAACTCGGCCCACCGGTGGACCACATGGGGCAGATAGGCCAGGCTGACCGCGGTTGCGGCGAGGAGCCCGCCGCGCAGTCCCGAGAGGAGCGCGGCGGCGAGAATGGGGAGGTAGTAGAGGCGACGATACAGGTCGTGGAAGACGGGCCAGGGAATCCCGGCCTCGGGGGCATGGTCCATCCCCGGCATGGCATGGCCCAGGTGGGCTCCGTGGCCGGCGGGGGTCAGGTAATGGAGGGCCGTGATCGCCAGCCACGGCGCGACAATGAGCCAGCGGCCCGGCGGCCGGAGCCAGCCGCGCACCAGTCCGCCCATCAGGCGGCGGCGCTGGGCGGGCCGGCGGGCGGCCCGGGCCGGCGGGTCAGGGCCCGGACATACCGGGCCTGCAGGTCCTTGAGGAGGGTATCCACCACCCGCTCCTCTTCCACCGTGAGCCGGCCCTGGGTCCGCTTGCGCAGGCTGGTCAGCATGTCCAGGGTGTCGCGTGCCCGTTGGAGGCTCGCGTTGCGGTCGGTGTCGCCCGCCCGGCCCACGGCATCAAGCCGTTGCGTCGCCATGGTGCCGAGGAGGAGCACGAGGTTCAGGAACGCAAGGTCGTCGTCGGCCATGGCCTGATTATCGCACCGGCTCGATGGGGGTCCCGCGGTCCGCTGCCTCCAGATACCGCCGGGCATCCTCCGCACGGGGGTCCAGGGCGAGGGCGTGTTGCCAGGCCGCCCGGGCCCCGGCGGTACTCCCCAGCCGGTACTCGACCACGCCCAGCGCCACGAGTGAATCGGCGTGGCGGGGGTCCAGCGCGCAGGCGCGGCGCAGGGCGTTGCGGGCATCGGCGAGTCGGCCCAGCGCCAGCAGGGCACTGCCGGCATTGTGGTGGAGCCGCGCATCGGCGGGTGCCAGTGCGGCCGCCGCGCGGTAGCAGTCAAGCGCGGCGGCCGGGGCGCCCAGGTCGTACCGCACGTTCCCCGCGCGCCGCCAGGCGTCGGCCGCACCGGGGGCATCGTTTCCCGCCTGCCGCCGCCGGGCGGTGAACGCCCAGGCGTCGGCCAGCGCAGGGTCGGGGTGGCGGGTGATGGCCCGCTGGGCCTCCCCCGTGCCAATCGCGGCGGCCACCGCGGCCTCCGCGCCCGCGGGGTCGCCACGGACCAGCGCGAGCCGCGCCAGGGCCAGCCGGGGCGCGACCCCCGCGGGTTCGGCCCGCCGGGCGCGGGCCGCCAGCCCGGTGGCGGTGGCGAGGTCGTGGCGCGCCAGCGCGATGTCAAACGCCGTCAGCAGGACGGGAGCCAGCCGCGGCGCCAGATGCAGGGCCGCCTGCGCCTGATTCCAGGCTTCCTCCAGCCGGCCGAGTCCCGCCAGGTACCGAGCCGCGGCCGTGCGGGGCCGCGCCGCCGCGGGCGCCTCCCGGGCGGCGCGGTCGAGTTCGGCCAGCACGGCCTCGGGCGAACCGGAGGCTCCGCGTTCGGGATGGTACGCGCGCGCGGCGTGGGCGACGATCCACCGGGTGTCCACCGCGGACCGGCGGACATACACCAGCGCCGTGTCATCCCAGTGGACGAGCGCGAGCGCGGGATCGTCGGCCAGCCGGCGCCCCAGATGG
>JAHFSL010000423.1 GCA_023265785.1 Candidatus Coatesiibacteriota bacterium
GCCTGAAGAGCAGAATCCTGACGAATTGCTCCGTCCGCGCCCGACAGTTGGTTCGTGAGGATCTGGCCAGCCTGGGCGCCATTCCCCCCGAGGCTGGTCGCGAGGCCCGGGAAAAGATCGGCCGGGTCGTCAAGCGGCTGGTGGAGGCGGGTGAGATTGGTGCCCGGCCCGCCAGTGCCGGGAAATCAGCAGCACGATCTCAGGGCAAGGGGGCCGCGGCGCGGGTTCCGCTTCCCGACGTCAAGGGCGGCCTGGCGCGCCTGCCCGTCAGCCGGAGGAATCCGGGGCAGGTGGTGACCCTGCTCGTGGACATGGCCGCGGTGGCGCGCCGCCACGGGTTGTTGGGTCTGGAGGACATCCTGGAGTCGGAAGGGATGGACGACGATTACCTGAAGGTGGGCATGCGGATGGTCCTCGACGGGCGCGAGATGGACCAGGTGGTGGCGATCATGGGTGCACGGCGGCAGGCCGTGGTCGTCGCGGTCGGCCAGCGCTGGGAAGTCATGGGTGCGGGACTCGAGGGGCTGGCGAACGGTGATGGCGCGTACGGGATGCAGGAGCGGTGCCTCGCATTGCTCGGTGATTTGCCCTGGCAGGGCAGGCGCGCAGGGGCCTCCATCGTTCGGAACAGCGTGGCCGTGAAGGTGAAGGACTCCCTTCAGGTGCCGTTGAGCCGGTGGAAAGCCGCGGAACTGGTCCCGCTCTTTATGGCGCTCACCATGCGGGCCCGGAGCAAGGGGTGGCTGGGGTTGGACGGCTTCGCGGGCGGAACGATTTCGGACGAAGCCCTGTCCTCTGACTGGTATCGCAAGGAACCAGGGCGGCGGGTTTCGCCGGGCGCGGTGGACGATGAGTCGCTGTGCGTCCCCCTCAGGCTCCTGGTCGACGGGACGCCGTGGGAAACCGTCAAGGCCGCCTGGCAGGTACGCAAGACCGCCGTTCTGGAAGACCTGGCCCGGCGGCTGGCGCTCATCCAGACCGGCGTTCTGGGCATCGCCTCCGGCGACCATCCGCGGGTCCTGGAAGTGAAATGCAAGGCGCTCCTGGGTCAGGGCTCCTGGGGCTAGGAGGCGCGCCGCCTAGTCTGGTTTGACCACCGCGGTGGGGGGATGGGCGAAATCGAGCCAGCGGGCCGCCACGCCCGCGGTGGCGGCGTCGCCCTCGTGCAGGAAGACCCGGTAGTGAAAGGGGATCGTCGTGCCGGGAGCGAGGACATGACTGCCGTCCTTGGACCAGCCCGTCTGGTAGTCATGCCAGGCGAACGGGTTGGCGGTGTACAGCCCGTAGTCGCGGGCGTGCCAGTGGGTGGGAAAGCGGAACCCCTTGGGGTGGTCCATGATGGCGATCCCGACCTTCCGGCCGGCCAGCGTGCCCGAGCAGTCAATCCACGGACTGCGGTAGCCCCAGCACTCCGGTTCCCCGGTGCCGCCGTGGGCGTTGGTGAGGCTGCCGGTGGCATCGCCCTGCAGGGCCTCGGCGATCCGGATGGAGCACAGCCCACCCTCCTTGGTGTCCCCGAATGTAACCGGCTTCTCCCTGGCGGTCAGCAGGACAGTGAGGTCGAGATAGCGTCCGCATGGCACGGCGCGCCAGAGCTTAAAAGTCCGCGTCTCATCGAGCAGGGGATCGCCCGCCTTGGAGGTCCAGAGAAGACTTTCCCCGAATGCCGCGCAGGCGGGACCGGAGGAGACGTACGGGAACGCGCGGTGCCTGATGAAGCCCCGGTGGTCGGCGTCGTCCCAGCAGTCCGTCCCGTTGACATTGCCGAAGGCCACCCACAGCGACTTGTGGTGCGGGTGGTCAATCTCCCGCCGGGGGCCGGCCTTGGGGGCAACCTCGCGCGACAGGTTCAGTCCGTCCAGCAGGAGCGGCGCGAAGTAGGGGCGGGCGGGAACCGGGAGGGGGCTCCGGTCTCCGAAGTGGTAGGTGGTCACCGGTTTGCCCCCGTCGGTAAAGGCGACGGTGTCACCGGACTCGACCGCCTGCACCCGGTCCGGAACCGTCGCCGGGGTCGCCGTCAGGGTCGTGGGTTTGCCGGCCTCGATCCGGTCCAGGAGGAACAGCAGGCGGCGGTTCATGGAGTGCCCGGGGATGCCGCCCGGCTCGAGCATCCAGCCGCCATCGGGAGCCCCCTCGGGGAGCATCATCTCAAGGGGGACATTCGTGCGGGTGTGGCGCCCGGGATCAATGGTCAGGGAAAGTTTCATGGGTAACACCTCGTGAGGGTTGCGAAACTCTGGCGGGCGATCTCCTCGGGACCCGGGCCGTCGGCGAACGTTTCGACCGACACCCAGCGATCATAGCCGACGGTCTTGAGAGCGGCGCCGACGGGCGCCTGGTCCTCGGTCCCCATCCCCGGTCCCAGCAGGTTGGGGTCATTGGCATGGAAGTGGTGCAGGTGGACGCCGCCCTCCGCCAGGATGGTCTCGGCGGGGGAGCGCGGCTCCGCACTGCGCATCGCCTTCACATCCAGGTGCAGTTTGAACTGGGGATGACGGACGGCCTCCACCAGCCGGACGCCCTCGGCCATGGTGTTGATGAAGTTCGTCTCCCCGGGGCCCAGCGGTTCAAAGCAGATCGTGATCGACCCCGCCGCGGCCTCCAGCGCGAGGTCCTGGAACAGCCGGGCCGCCCGGCGGAACGCGTCCTCGGGATTCTGGCCGGGCTCGACCTGCCGTTGCTTCGGGCTCCCGAAGACCACGACCTCGCCCCCCAGGTCCCGGCAGAGCCCGATCAGCGCCTTGAGGCGTTTCTTGGTCCGCCAGAGAACCTCGTTGTCCGGGGAGGTGATGGACAACCCCTGCGTGTTGGCCAACAGCCAGTGCAGGCCCATGACCCGGACCCCGCCTGATTCAAACGCCCGGCGCACCGCGGCCACATTGGCGGGAAGCAGGGTGGTCGGGTCGGCGGCAAGGGTGAAGGGGGCGAGTTCCACGCCCTGGTAGCCCAGCCCCGCCACGGTGGCGGCAACCTTGCCGTGCTCCCACCCCTTGAACATCTCGTTGCAGATGGCGAACTTCATCGCAGGCCATTATAGTGTGGCGGTGAGCCCCGAACCCGTGGCGCCCCGAATCT
>JAHFSL010000424.1 GCA_023265785.1 Candidatus Coatesiibacteriota bacterium
AATCTCAAGCTGGGCGCCCGTGACGTCAAGATCGCCGTGCAGGTGCTGAAAGAGATCCGGGCACGGTTGAAGTTCCTGTCCAACGTGGGGCTGGAATACCTCACGCTGGACCGGGCCGCGATGACGCTGTCCGGCGGCGAGTCCCAGCGCATCCACCTGGCGACCCAGATCGGCTCCTCGCTGGTGGGAGTGCTCTACATCCTGGACGAGCCGTCCATCGGCCTGCACCAGCGGGACAACGCCCGCCTCCTCGCCACCCTCAAGGCCCTGCGCGATCTGGGCAACACGGTGGTGGTGGTGGAGCATGATGCCGAGACGATGCTCGAGGCCGACTGGCTGGTGGACATGGGGCCGGGCGCCGGCCAGGCCGGGGGGCATGTCGTGGCGGCGGGGACGCCCGCCGAGATCATGCGCACGCCCTCCTCGCTGACCGGCCAGTACCTCGCCGAACGGCGGATGATCCCGGTGCCCGAGAAGCGCCGGGACGGAAACGGCAAGTGGCTGGTCCTCACGGGCGGACGGGAGAACAACCTCAAGGGGGATGCCGTCAGGATGCCGCTGGGCACGCTGGTGTGCATCTGCGGCGTCTCGGGGTCGGGCAAGTCCAGCCTGGTGACCGAGACGCTCTACCCCGCGCTCATCCACGAACTGTACCGGACGGCGGTCCGGTCGGCCCGGTACGATGCGCTTGACGGGGCCCAGCATCTCGACAAGGTGATCGTGGTGGACCAGTCGCCGATCGGCCGGACGCCACGGTCCAACCCCGCCACCTACGCGGGCGCCTTCGGCCATATCCGGAACCTCTATGCCGGCCTGCCCGAGGCGAAGGTGCGGGGGTACGAGCCGGGCCGGTTCTCGTTCAATGTCCAGGGAGGCCGGTGCGAGGCCTGCCAGGGCGACGGCATCCTGCGCATCGAGATGCACTTCCTGCCCGATGTGTACGTCCCGTGCGAGGTCTGCAAGGGCCGCCGGTACAACCGCGAAACGCTGGAGGTCACCTTCAAGGGCAAGTCCATCGCCGATGTGCTGGGGATGACGGTGGCGGAGGCCAACGAGTTCTTCCAGGCCCACCCGCCGCTGGCGCGGATCCTGGGCACGCTGAACGAGGTCGGGCTGGGATACATCACGCTGGGTCAGCCCGCCACGACGCTCTCGGGGGGCGAGGCCCAGCGGGTCAAGTTGGCCGAAGAACTCTGCAAGCGCGCCACCGGCCGCACCATTTACATTCTGGATGAGCCGACGACGGGCCTGCACTTCGAGGATGTCCGGAAGTTGCTCGAGGTCCTGAACCGGCTGGTGGACGCCGGGAACACCGTGCTGGTCATCGAGCACAACCTCGATGTCGTCAAGTCAGCCGACTGGATCGTGGACCTGGGCCCCGAGGGCGGGGCCGCTGGCGGGCGAGTGGTCGCCTCCGGCGTGCCCGAGGAGGTCGCCCGCGTGAAGGAGTCCCATACGGGAAAGTACCTGGCGCGGGTGGTTGAAACCCGCCGCCCCGCGGCCGCCGGAAGGGCGTGAGTCCCGGGGGTGTGATGGAAGGGCCGGTGGACCTGTTCCTCAAGTCGCTTTCAGCCAACCGTGGTGCTTCCGCCCATACCCTGCTGGCCTATCGCTCCGACCTGGCGGCGGTCCGGTCCTTCATGACTGCGCAGGGACTCGGTCAATGGGAGCGGGTGGGCGTGGGGGAGGTGCGCGCGTATGTCGCTCACGCCATCGGTGCGGGGCTGGGGGCCGCCTCACTCTCGCGGCGCCTCTCGGCCCTGCGGTCCTTTTACGCCCACGGCTGTCGGCAGGGCTGGTTCAAGGCCAACCCGGCGCTGGGGGTCAAGGGGCCGAAGAAGCCCCGCCGCCTGCCGCGTGCGCTGGATGAGGCCGAGGTGAAGCGGCTGGTCCGGGCGGCGGCCTCCCTGCTGGCGGTCCGCACCGCACGCGGTAACAAGCCGGACACCCTGCGCCGCCGGGCGCTCCGGGTCCAGGCCCTGGTCGAGGTCCTGTACGGCGGGGGCTTGAGGGCGGGTGAGGCGCTCGAGCTCGACTGGGCGGATGTGGACTTCGACGGGGGCTTCGTGCAGGTGCGGGGCAAGGGCGGCAAGGAGCGGGTGATTCCCCTGGGCAAGCCGGCCCAGAAGGCGCTGGCGGATTACCGGTATGCCTGTGGCAATCCGCCCGGCCGGTCACCCGTGTTCCTGTCCAAGTCGGGCTAGCGGGTGACCATGCGGATGGTCACCAAGGATTTTGACCGGCTGTCCGGGATTGCGGCCACGGGGACCCACATCACCCCCCATGCGCTTCGCCACTCCTTTGCCACCCACCTGCTCGAGCATGGTGCCGACCTGCGGGCCGTCCAGGAACTGTTGGGTCATGCCCGGTTGACGACCACGGAAATCTACACGAAGATCACCCCCTCCCGGCTCAAGCGGGTCTACGCCAAGGCCCATCCCCGGGCGTAAGATGGAATCCGCATGAAGCACGCGATCGCCAAGGCGGATGCCCTGCTGGAAGCCCTGCCCTACCTCGCCCAGTTCAAGGGGCAGACCTTCGTGATCAAGTACGGCGGCTCCATCCAGGACATGCCGGGCGGGGAGGAGAGCGTCGTGCAGGATGTCCTCTTCCTGCATACGGTCGGGATCTGGCCGGTGGTGGTGCACGGCGGCGGCCGGGAGATCAGTGAGGCGCAGAAGGAAGCCGGGATCGAACCGCGCTTTGTTCACGGCCTGCGGGTGACGACACCGCGGTCCATGGCGTTCACGGCGGCGGTGCTGGGGCGGATCAACCGGCGGATTGTCGCGCGACTCGCCCGGTTCGGGGACCACGGGGCGGGGTTCTCCGGCCGGGCGGGCGGCGCGGTGCTGGTGGCCCGGAAGATTTCCATTCCCGGCGGCGTGGACCTCGGCCGGGTGGGCGCGGTGAGCGGATTCAACCTGGCGCCGCTCCTGCGGGCGAAGTGGCGGGCCAAGGTGCCGATCTTTTCCTCCGTGGCGGTCGGTCGCGATGGCGGGCTCTTCAATGTGAATGCGGACGACGCCGCCGGGGCGATCGCGGCCCGGCTCAAGGCGGCCAAGTTGA
>JAHFSL010000057.1 GCA_023265785.1 Candidatus Coatesiibacteriota bacterium
AGGTAGGTCTCCGGGAACAGGAACCCCTCGGCCGAGGGGGCGGGCACGCCGAGCGCCTTGAGCGCGGTGCGATCCGTGACGGCCCGGAGGAATTCCGTGGTGGAACAGAGCCCTTCCGTTGCCAGCGCGGTGGCAATCTGGGGGGCGGCATCGCCCTCGCGAACGAGCACGCGGTGAAGCCAGATACGGGCCTCGTGCAGGGCGTCCAGGACCGACCACAGGGTGGCGTGCCGGAACCCGTACTCCCCGGCTTTGAGGGGGGCCCGCTCGAGCCGCGCGGCCACCCGGAACCAGAACTCGCTGCGGATGACTCCCTTTGAATGTAATTCCTCGGCGATCGCCCGGGCGGAGAGGCCCGGCGCGACGGTCACCAGCACCAGGTCCTTGCCACCGGTCGGGACGCTGGTGCACCAGAGCGCATGCAGGAGGACCAGTCCGGGGATCGCCCAGGCCGCGCGCCGGAGGCCAACGGGCGTCAGAATCTTCATGCCTCCCGCCCGGCCCCCGCCCGGCGGGCGTCGAGCCAGTCCTGCAGGAGCACGGCCGCGGCCGCGCGGTCCGCCATGGCCAGCCGCTTGCGGCGGCCCGCTCCCGCCTCGGCCAGCCGCGTGTACGCCTCCTCGGTCGTCAGCGCCTCATCGGCGAGGTGGACCGGAAGCCCCAGCCGGGTGCGCAGGTCCGTCGCGAAGGCCTCCACCCGGCCCGCGTGCGTCCCCGGCGACCCATCCAGCCGGCGGGGCCAGCCGACAACGATCTCTGCCGGTTTCCAGGCCTGAATCAGCCGGTCCAGCGCCCCGCGAAGGGCCTCCGGGTCGCGGGCGGACAGCGTTGCCAGCGGTGTCGCCAGGGTCCGGGTCTCGTCCGAGACCGCGGCGCCCAGCCGCCGCTCGCCCCAGTCCAGTGCGAGGACCCGCCCGGGCGCGGTCACAGGACATCCGCCAGCGCGTAGTAGACCGGTGCGATCCGGTTGCGGCTCACCGCCTGCGCCACGAGCAGGCGGAAGACCGACTTGTGGGTCCCGATCATCCGGCCGCCGAACCGGACGCCCCCGCCGAAACTCCACTTGAACGGGCCGTCCCCATGGGTCCACCCCGAATGGATCCGGCCCGCATCGGCGAACACGATCAGGTCGGACCGGTGCAGGTCCATCCCGAGCGGGTTAACGGTGATACGCCACGGGGTCCGCCAGGCGTGTTCCAGGCTCACCACCGCCATGCCGGTCCCCCGGAAGCCCTCGTATTCATACCCGCGCAGGGCGTTGGCCCCGCCCAGCGCGTAGGTCTCACGGAGCGGAAGGGCCGGCGACATGTTCCAGGCCTGGCCCCAGAAGGTCCGGACCATGAGCTCGTCGTCCCGCCGGAGCCCCTTGAGCCAGAACCGGAGATCCGCATCAGCCCGGTCAAAATGCCAGTTGCCGCCCAGCCCGCGAAACGCCCGGCGGTACCGCACCACGGTCTCGTCCTGCCGGGTCTGTTCCTGCCGGAGGGCCTGTACGACGTCGGGGATGAGTTGGCTCGTGGTCAGCGTGGCGCCCACGGCGTCAATGAGCCCGAAATCCTGCGCCGCGGGGTCGGCGTAGGGCGCCAGCCGCCAGGAGGTGCGTTCCACCACGGCCAGCATGGAGGTCCCGAAGAGGTGCCAGCCCAGGCCCAACGGCACCGACCGCGCCCGCTCCAGGTAACGCGTCTTGAGGTAGATGCGGCCCAGCCCGATGTCGTCCGAACCGGCCAATTGAAGTGACGGCCCGTTCCGCCAGATCGGGAACCCGTACCCGATCCAGGCCTGGATTTTTCCGTTGACGAAGTTGTAGTTGGCCCCCATCCGCATGGTGCTGGGGCCGATGGCGGTGCCGACCACGACCCGGCCGTTGCCGTCGGGCAGGGTGAGCGCGGCCTCCCGGGATCCCTTGAGGTCCACCCGATGCACCTGGATGTTCGAGGAGATCTTCGCCCCGAGCTTCCGATACCACGCCGGGTCGGACCCCGCGGCCGGGGTGGCGGAGGGGGCGGGCGGGGCCGTCAGGGTGGCGGACAGCGCGACCGCCGCCAGCGTGGCGGACAGCGAGGTCGGCTCCACCTAGCGGTCCGGCCACCCGGACACCGGAGGCGGCACGGGCACGGCCGCGGGACGGGCCCGCACCCCGAGGAGTTCCATGCGCGGCCCGCCCTTCAGCCGCCGGAGGGGAACGAGCCACGAGGCCCAGAAACCCCGCAGAAGGGCGGTCTGGCGCGGATCCAGCGCGTACTCGCCGAACTGTTCGTGGAGGTAATGCACGCCCCCCGCATTGTAAAGGACCGTCGCAATGCCCGCCTGCCGGAACCGGACCGCGAGCCGCCCGGCGTCGCGCGCCTCCCGGAGCCAGGCCACCAGGTGGGGCGTGTCGAACAACGACTGCGACCGGGCGACGGGCCGGACCAGCACGGCCTTCACATCACCCACGATGAGGACCCGGCCGCCCGGGGGCGTGAGGGCCGAGGCGGCGCCGGCCCACGGCGAGTACCGGCCCGGCGGCGGGATCATCCGGTCGCGGTAGGCCTCGCGGGAGACCGCGCCCCAGGCCACGGGGCCCGGATTGAGGGTGCGGAACCCCACGGCGGCGGCGAACAGCGGCGCCCAGGCGATCCCCGCCCCGCACGCCCCCCGCAGGACGGCCCCGGCGCCGCCCGGGACGGCCACCAGCACCGCGCCGGACAGGGCACACAGGGCGGGCCACGCCCCGAGGCAAAACCTTGGGTCGCGCGCGGTGGCCGCCCAGAGCAGGAGGTGGAGTCCCGCGAACCCCGCCAGCCGCCGGACTCCCGTGCGCGCGGCGGGCACCCGCCGCCCCGCCCCCGGCAGGCACAGCACCAGGGGGCCCAGCGCCAGGGCGAAAGGGCCCAGCGCCGCCTCCCCGCCCCGATCGTGCATCACCATCGCCCAGGGCCAGCCGGCCCAGGACGCGATCCCGGCGTACTGGAGGTTGAAACTCGTGCCACCCGTCATGTCCCGCCGGTAGATCGCCGCATTCTCGGCGGTCCATTCATGACTGCCCAGCAACGGGGCCAGGAAGGGATACACGGGATCGCCGGTGTCGAGCCAGGCGCGGGCCAGCCACGGGACGAGCGGGAGGGTGGCGGCGGCGGCGAGCAGGAAGGCGGCCCGCGGGCGGCGCGGGGCGACGAGCAGGAGCGCCCCGGCCGCCGCGACCACGGCGTACCCTCCGGTCAGCTTGCACGCGGCGGCCGTCCCCGTCAGGGCCCCGGCCAGCGCGGCGGCGCGGCCCTCCCCCACGCGCAGGAGGTGAAACGCGGCCGAAGCGGCGCACCAGGTCACGGCCAGGTCCACATTGGCCTTCATCATCGCGGTCGTCACCAGCGTCGTGGCCGCGAACAGCGCGGCCGCCCAACCCGCCCCGGCCCGGCCGGCCAGTCGCATGCCCAACCGCGCTGCGGCGGCGGCGCTCCCGAGCCCCAGACCCCAGTGCAGGAGTTTCGCGGCGCCGTCCCCACCTCCGGCGCCCAACGCCAGGAGGTAGGCCATCTGGGGCGCCAGCGGGAATGCCGAGAACATCATCCGGTCGAGATGGACGATCCGGTGAAGCTTGAGCCAGGCCTCCGGTGCGCCGAGGTGGTAGGCCAGCGCGTCGTAAGTCACCTCCGGCGCGAGCGCGCCGGGAAGCGCGGCGAGGGCCGCGGCGGCCACCACGACCAGCGCCCAGCCCGGGATTCCCGGCGGGCCACCGGTCCGGGCCCGGCGGGCGCGCGGCCGCCCCAGCACCAGAAGGATGCCGGCCGCGAGCAGGACTCCGGGCACCATCACTCCGGTGAGCCCGGCGCCCAGGATCACCGCGCCGAACGCACCGAGTCCCAGCGGGACCGCGTCGAGCCACCCACTCCCGCCGCCGATCCACCGCCCGGCCCGCCGGCCGGCGGCACCCAGGCACAGGACGACCATGCCGGCCACCAGCGCGCGTGCCAGGTGCCCCGTCACCGCGTCCACCACCATCCCCGCCGGCACCGGGAGGCCCTGCCAGGAGAATGCGCGGACCACCTCGGCGGGTGCCAGCCCGAAGGCCGGCCAGTAGTTGGCGAAGACCAGCGCTCCCCAGGCCAGGGCCAGGGCCGGCACCACCGCCGGCATCACGGGCGGAAGCCGTCCAGGTACCGCGCCACCCGCGCCGCGTACGCCTCCCCGCCCTCCAGCCAGGCCAGCCCCGCCCGCACGACGAGCCACGGCACGCCCCCGGGGGCCGCCGCGATCCGGGCGGCGTCCTTGGCCGTCGTCACCACGGCGTCACACCCCTCGCGCCGCGCCAGCGCCGCCGCGCGCTCGAGCTCGTCGGGCGTCCAGCGGTGGTGGTCATCCCCGCGAACCGGCGTCACGGCCGCGGCCCCCGCGCGCGTCAGCGTGCGCTCGAACCCCTGCGGATAGCCCAACCCGGACAGCGCCACGATGCGCCGGCCCTCAAGCCACGCCGCGGGCAGGGCCGGGCCGCCGTCCATGGGGTCGAGCCCGTCAATCCGGTAGGCCACCCGGGCCGTGAGGGCGCGCGGCGCCAGCGCCGCGGTGCGCCCGACCAGCGCCGCCACCGCGGCCGGCTCGGGCGCGTCGGCATGCGTGAGCACCACCACATCCGCCTCGGCCAGGGCGTGCGGCGGCTCGCGCAGGGATCCCGCGGGCAGGAGGGCGCCGTTGCCGAAGGCGTCCGCGGCGTTGACCGCCACGATGCGCAGGGCCCCCGGGAACCGGGCGCGCTGTTGGAACCCGTCATCGAGAACCAGCGCGGTCGCGCCCTGCTCCACCGCCAGCCCGGCCGCGGCCACGCGATCCGTACCCACGGCCACCGGCCCCACGCCCGCCAGGTCCCGGGCCAGCATCCAGGGCTCGTCCCCAATGGCCGCCGCCGGCTGGAAGATCCGGCCCCCGGCGCTCACCAGGACCGCACCGCGCGGACGCACGCCGCGGTAACCCCGGGAGACCACGCCCGGCGTCCAGCCGGCCGCCGCGAGCCGGCGCGCCAGATCGGCCACGAGCGGCGTCTTGCCCGTCCCACCCACGGTGAGGTTCCCGACCAGAATGACCGGCAGGCGCCCGTGAAAGGGGGGCCGGGTGCGCCGCCACCAGCCGTGCACCCACCGTCCGAGGGCGTACCCCCAGGACAGCGGAATCAGGAGGGCCCGGACCAGCCACCCGATCGCGCCCCGGCCGGCCCACGCCCGTTCCACCAGCCGGGTCGTCAGGCCCACCCGCCCCTCCGCAGGAGCGCCACCACCCGCGGGGCGACCCCCTGTTGCGCCCGGACCCAGCGCCGGGCGCGGCCGCCCGCCGCCCGCGCCGTGCGGGGCGCCGCCATCAGCGCCGTGAGCCTGGCCCCAAGATCGCGCGGGTCACGCACCCGGAACCCGCCCCCGGCACGGACCAGTCCCGCGGCGTGCTCGCGGACATTGGCCGTGTATGGTCCAAACACGACTGGGGCACCCGCCAGGGCGGGTTCGAGCACATTGTGCCCGCCCACGGGTGCGAGCGTCCCTCCCACGAACGCCACCCGCGCCCGCCGGTACATCGCCGCCAGTTCGCCGTGCGTGTCGAGCAGGAGGCAGTCAGCCCGACCCGCTCCCCCGGTGCTCCGGCGGTGAACCGTGAAGCCCGCCGCGCGGACAAGCCGCTCCACCGCAGGGGCGCGCGCCAGGTGCCGGGGGGCCAGGCACAGCCGCGCCCGGGGTACGCGCGCGCGCACACGCGTGAACGCCGCAAGGACCGCCTCCTCCTCACCGGGACGGGTCGAACCCGCCACGAGCCAGGCGCCTGTCGGAATGCCCAGGGGGGGGGCGGCAGGGATGAGCGCATCCACCTTGAGGTTGCCTGTCACCCGCACCCGGTTCGGGCGTGCACCGAGTGCGATGGCACGCCTCCGGTCCCGCTCGCTGATGACGGCCAGGAGGGACAGCCGGGACAGCACCCCCGCCATCAGCGGCCGGATGAGCCGATACAGCGGCCAGGAGCGGTCCGAGATCCGGCCGTTGACCCAGACCACCGGCCCCCGGGCCGCGGCGGCCCGGAGCCAGACGGGCCACAGTTCGGTCTCGACGATCACCAGCACGGCGGGGACGGCCCGGTCCAGCCAGCGCCGCACCGGGGCGGGGGCATCCAGCGGCGCCTGGATCACGGGAAACGGGTAGAGGTCGCGCGCACGCCGTCGGCCGGCCGGCGTCATGAGCGAGAGTACGACCGGGCGGCGGCCGCCGCCGGGAGCTGTCAGCGCGCGGAAAAAGGGCGCCAGCGCCGTGACCTCACCGACCGAGGCCGCATGGACCACGATGGCGCCACGCGGCAGGCCGCCGGGCAGGTCCCCGAGGCGCTCCCGGAGCGAGGCGGCGGTCTCGCCTCCCGCGACGGCCGACCAGAGGCGCAGGAACGGCATGGCGATGAATGCCAGGGCGGCCGTGAGTATCGAATAGGAGGCGGGCATCAGGCCCGTCATCGTCCTGACTCGGCGCGTGCCGTGAGATTCTCCAGGTCGGATTCCAGCCGGGCGTGCACGCGCGCACGGGCCGAAGCGTCGGCGGTAGCCGGGACCCGGAACGGCTCGCCACCCTCGATCGTCACCCGGGCAAACGGCAGGGGGACCTGCAGGCGGTCCCAGGATCCCGCCCGCCACCGGGGCGATGCCGCCAGCGCGATGGGGACGATCCGGCACCGCGACCGGTGGGCAAGGACAATCGGGCCCTCCTTGAGGGTGTGGCGGGGTCCCTTGGGTCCATCGGGAATCATGATGACGCTGCGCCCATCCTTGAGGGCGCCGGCCAGTGCGAGGATCCCCTCCAGCCCGCCCCGGGTGGAGGAGGCCCGGACGACATGCAGGCCCAGCCGGGTCACGGCGAGGGCCACCGGGTCGCCATCGGGGTGCCGGGAGATCATGACGGTGTACGGTCCGCCCCGGCCGATGAGCGCCATGATCATCGCCAGCAGATGATCGTGCCAGAAGACAAAGATCGTCGGCTCGGGAATTCCCCCTCCGGTCCGGACATGGTCCAACCCCGTCACTCGGACCCGCAGGGTCGCGCCCCAGGCCCGGATCAGCAGGGCCCCAAGCGTGGGGGCGACGGCCACCCCCACCGTCCGTAGGATCCGGAGCATCGGCCTCACGGGGTCACACCCAGGACCACGGCATCCCGCGCACGCCGGGCAGGAGGGGCACGGGCGTGCCGATGTTGGCCACCACAAATCCCCGGCTGTGCCGCGTGCCGTGCCGATCCAGCCAGCGGCGAACCGGCACCGCGTGGCCCGGCAACGGGGTGGAGGTCGCCTTGATCTCCATGGCATGGGTGACACCGTCCCACTCCACGATGAGATCCACCTCCTCCCCATCGCGGGTTCGCCAGAATGAGAGACGGGCCGCGTCTCCCCGGTGCAGGAAGGCCTTGCGCCATCCGGACACCACGGCCGTCTCGAACAACGCACCGGCGGTCGGCCCGTTGAGGAGCGTGCGCTCCTCGCGCAGGCCAATGAGGAACGCGGCCAGACCCGTGTCCACAAAGTAGAGTTTGGGCGCCTTCACGAGTCGCTTGGAGTAGTTCCGGTGGTAGGGCGGGAGCAGGAACACCGTGTAACTGGCTTCAAGAACCGACAGCCATGAACGCGCGGTCGGCACGCTGATGCCCGTGTCACGGGCCAGATCGGAAAGATTCAGGAGCTGGCCCGTCCGGCCCGCGCACAACTGCAGGAAGCGGGAAAAGGTCTCCAATTCGCCGACGCGGAGAAGCGTGCGGACATCCCGCTCGAGATACGACTGGACATAACTGGCGCACCAGGTTTCAAGGTCCATGCCCGGATGAACGCGCGGCTCCGGAAACCCTCCGCGCAGGAGCCAATCTCCCAGCCGGCGGGGCGCACCCGCCGGCCTGCGCGTGGGGCCGGGAGCGGGATCGCGCAGGAGATCACCGGCCGAACGGTCCGCTCCGGGCTGTCCATCGGCTTCGGCGACGGAGAACGGCAGGAGGGTCAGAATCGCGGCGCGACCCGCAAGCGATTGGCTGACGCCCTGCATGAGCGAGAAATGTTGTGATCCGGTCAGGACATACCGCCCGGGAGTCCGGCGCTCATCCACCTCGGTCTTGATGTAATGCAGAAGATCCGGCGCGTACTGGATCTCGTCATACAGAACCGGCGACGGATGGGCGGCCAGGAACCCCTCCGGATCGCTCCGGGCCCGGTCGCGAACGGACGGGTTTTCAAGCGAAACGAACCGGTGGCTGCGGCCGAAGACCTTCCGGAGCAACGTGGTCTTGCCCGACTGGCGGGGGCCGGTCACGAGGATGACCGGAAAGGTCCGTCGCGTCCTCGCCAACACCCCTTCCAGGGTCCGTCCCAGCACGGCCATGCTTCCCATTCTGGGGGACGGCTAACGTTAAGTCAAATCTTAACCTAGCCAGACCTCCCGGCGGATCCTTTGAGATCCGCCAGGATGCCGCGCGCCACCACCGCGGAGGCGGTCCGTCCCCGCGGCCGCCACGGGGCCGGGGCGGGGGCCAGGTGCCGCCAGAGGTGGGCCGCGTCCCGCCGGGCGGCCGTGCGCGCCGGCGCGGAGCCCAGCCGCACCGCCGTGGCCGCCACCGCGTCGGGATGGGCCCGGTGCTGGAGGAATTCCGGCGCGGCGCGCCGTTCCAGCAGGAGGTTGACCAGACTGAAGTGCGGGACCCGGACCAGCCGGGAGCCCACGAACCAGTTGAGCCAGCCGGTCCGGTAGACCACCGCCTGCGGCACGCCCAAGAGGGCGAGTTCCAGGGTCGCCGTGCCCGAAGCCGTCCACGCGAACCGGGCACCGGCGCGCAGGGCATAACGGGAATCGCCCGTGACCGCCGCGCCGGCCAGCCCGGCCGTGGCCACGCCGGTCTCCAGCGCCGCGGTCGCACCGGGGGCGGCGATGAGCACCCACTGGAGCCGCGGATCGCGGCGGGCGGCCTGCCGCGCCGCCCCCAGCAGGACGGGAAGGATGCGGGCGATCTCGTCCGCGCGACTGCCCGGCAGGAGCACCGCGTACGGGCGGCGCGGGTCCAGCCCCGCGGCGCGCAGGGCCGGGGCCGGCGGGGCGGGACGCCGCGGGACGATTTCCAGGAGCGGGTGGCCCGGGAACGCGGCGCGGATGCCGAACGCCTGGTGCAGGGGCTCCTCAAACGGCAGGACGGGGAAGGTGCGGCACATGATCCGGCGCATCAGCAGGAGGCGGTTCGCCCCCCAGGCCCAGACCTGCGGGCAGACATAGGCGTACACGGGGATGCCCAGCGCGTGCGCGACCCGCGCCAGCCGGAGGTTGAACCCCGGGAAATCAATGACCACGACCGCCGCGGGAGGCCGCCGGCGCCACCGCGCCCCCGCGTCCCGCCAGAGCCGCCGGAGCGCCACGACATGCCCGAGGGCGCCCGTCAGCCCCACCACCGCGCCCCGGAAGGTGGCCGAATCGGCGGCCACGCCCGCGGCGGCCATCCGGGGCCCGCCGAATCCTTCCAGCCGGACACCCGGCCGGAGCCGGCGCAGGGCCACG
>JAHFSL010000058.1 GCA_023265785.1 Candidatus Coatesiibacteriota bacterium
AACGGGGAGTCCCGCGTCCAGTGACCGGCCGAGCGGCTGGCCGGTGACCACATCCCATAGGAAAACGCCCGAGGCGTAGTCGCCGGTCAGCGCCGTGCGGCCGTCGGCGGTGAAGGCGACCACGGGAACGCCGAACCGATGCGGGAAGACCGCGAGCAGGTGACCGGTTCGCACGTCCCAGAGCCGCGCGGCGCGATCTAGGCTTCCCGAGAGCAGCGTCCGGCCGTCCGGACTGAAGGCCAGCGACAGCACCGGCCCCGTGTGCGGAAGCGCCGGGCCCTGGGGCCGGCCGGCGGCATCCCAGAGCCGCGCCTCACTGCCGGCGGCCGACGCGATGAGCCGGCCATCCGGGCTCCACCCGGCATCCAGGAGTCCGGCACCCAGTGACCGCGAGAACCGCAGGGCTCCCGACGCGGCATCCCAGGTCTTGATCTCACTCCCGCCAACGGTCAGGAGACTCGTGCCCGCACGATCGAAGGCGACCACGATGACCGCTCCCGGGTGCGGCAGAAGGATCTGCCGGCCGGACGCCACGTCCCAGAGGTGGGCTTCCTGGTTACCGGCGGTGACCAGCTTCATCCCATCGGGGCTGAACGCGGCCGTTGACACGAAATCCGGCTGATGGAGCACGGTGGTGGTGAGCGGGGACGAGCCCGCGAGCGACACGACCTGGATGGCGCCATCCGTGCACCCGACCACGGCCTTTTGATTGTCCTGGCTCACCCTGACCGCGTACGGAGCGCCCGCGGTGGCAAGGGAATCCCCGATCGTGGTCCCCGAAATGAGATCCCACACCCGCAGGCGCCAGTCGGTCGTCGCCCGGACCATGATCCGCGCATCCCGCGCGATGCCCGTTGCCGGCAGGTCGGCCCACCCCGCCGGATCGAGTGGGACGCCTGAATGACGCGGGCGCAACCGCCAGATGCTGGCCAGCGGACCCCCGGTCGCCGCGGCGGCGAGGCTCCCGTCGCCACTCAGCACGAGCCTCCCGGGGACCGCTCCCCGGTGCGGCATGACCGGTCCGGCCGGTCGGCCACTGGAATCCCACAGACGGTACCCCCCATCCAGGCACCGGGTGACCAGGTGCCCATCCTTCGTGAAATCTGCATTCATCGCCCAATCGGGGTGCCGCATCGCTTCCCCGATGGACGATCCGGACGTGCAATCCCACATCCGGACCGAGCCGTCCCGGCACGCCAGGGCGATTTCCTGGCCATCCCCACGAATGGAGAGACCTTCGATGTAATCACTTTGCTCCGGCAGGATTTTCAAGAGTCGGTGCGTCCTGGTTTCATACAGGAAGCACCGCTGACTTGACGTGAGCGCGAGGATCTTTCCATCCGGACTTGCAGCCATCTTGGAAACCACATCTGAGCACGTGATCGGGGAACCGACCAACCGACCCGTTCGTCCATCAAGGAAACGGACGCTTTTGGCTGAAGGGTCCTGGATCGCGAGCGAGGGTGTTGGACCAGGGATCCATACCGGCGCAGTGGGTCCAGAGCCGGTGACCGTCGGCAGGATGCGGGGCGGATCAGACAAGATGTCGACCAGAGCAATCGTGTTGGCTGCGGTGACGGCCAGCCGGTCGCCGGCGGGGTCAAGGGAGAGCGAGGAACATCCGGGAACCAGGAGCGGTCGGCGGACGGGATGACCAGTCGCCGCGTTCCAGACCCGGATTTCACTGGCATCCCGACTGCCTGTCACCAGCCACCTGCCGTCCCGGGAGAATTGACAGTAGACCTCGCTGTGCATCCTCGGTTCATGCCGCAATGGATCGGTCAGGGGACGGCCGCTGGCCGCGTCCCAGATCCGGGCGGTGTTGTCCAGATTCCCAGTCGCCACCTTGGTCCCATCCGGGCTGAAGGCGATCTCCCCGATCCCGGCGGGATCGAAAATTACGACTTCGGGGACGGCGATCTTTTCGAGCATGGCCAGGGCGTTGGTCCGGGCCAGCCGGGAGGGGGCGAGCCGGTTGAGTGCCGCGTAGACCGCGGCCGCGGCCGTGTAATTGTCCCGGTTGGCGTACTCCTGCGCCCGCTGGAGCATGGAGGCGGCCGCAAGATGTTGCATCTGGGCTCGCTGGACGACGACCCGGCCGATCGCCACCGACAGCCCGATCAGCCCGGCGCAGGCGATGGCGACCGCCGCCGTATTGCGTTCCAGGTATCGCTTGAAGCGGTACCCCCGGCGGTGGGCGAGGGGCGAGACGGGCCGGCGGTCACGGCGGGCGGTGAGGTCGGCCAGGACGGCGCCAGCCGACTCGTACCGATGTGCTGGGTCCGGGGAAAGACATTTGCCCACGATGGCGGCAAGGTCCTCGTCGAGTCCCTTGGCCTCTCCCAGCGTGAGGGCTGCCTTCAGTGTGGACAACTCCCGATAGACCTTGAGCCGTTCGGCCACGCTGGAGGAGGATTCCAGCCGTCCCGTCAGCGTGTCCGCGTACGGCGCCTTGCCCGTCAGCAGGGCATGCGCTGTGGCGCCCAGCGCGTACAGGTCCCACTTGACGTCCGGCTGAATCGCCTCGCCCTCATCCCCCAGCCGCGCCTGCTCGGGGGCCATGTAGAACAGGGTGCCCAGCGCCCCCTGGCCCTCCGCCAGCACCCGCGCCTGCCCGAAATCCGCTACCCGGATCCGCCCCTCGCCGTCCAGCAATACATTCGCCGGCTTGAGATCACAGTGGATGATTCCTTTCCCATGCACAAACGCCAAAGCCTGCGCAATCTCGTCCAGCCACCGGGCCACGGTGGCTGCCTCCACCGGCTTGGCCGGGTCCACGAACCGCTCCAGCGATCCGCCCTCCATGAGGTCGGTGACGTAATAGGGAGGGTCGGCGGCCAGATCGGCATCCAGCAGGGAAACGACATGCGGATGCTTGTCCAGCCGCACGAGCCGCTCCACCTCGCGGCGCAGGAAGAGCCAGTTGACCCCGCTGGACTGGTGAAAGACCTTGACGGCCACGGTCTTGCCGGTCCGGGCCTGGACGGCCTTCCAGGCGGTGGCAAACGAGCCGCGCCCCAGCATTTCGGCGAGGGTGTACCCGGGAATGCGGGGGGCGGCGGGGGAAGCAGAGGCGGCTTCGCCAGGAGCCGCTGTCGCACGGCTGGACAGCTCACGCGCCGCCGCCAGCGCGTCCCCCCCTTGGACAATCGTTCCGCCCAGGTCGGGGGGAACCTCACGTTCCGTCACGGGTGGACAGCCTCTTCAGCCGGCAATCGTGTCGCGAGAACCTTCCACTCCTCCGCAGGAATCGGTTCAATGTCAGAATCCCGGGTGACCCGGCGGTGGGTGAGGACCTGAGTCCTCAGGAGCAGGGCCGAGGGTGCCGGCGCGGCTTCGATACCCGCCAGGTCCCAGGTCATCAGAGCGTTGTCTCCCGCGCTGGCGGCCATGAGCCGGCGCCCGGCCCCACCGAAGGCCAGGGCCCGCGGATCCGGCCCGGCGATCAGCGCCGGACCCACGGGGTCGCCCGTGACCAGATCCAGCAGATGCACGGTCCCCCCGAAACTCGCCACGGCCCCCAGCCTGCTGTCAGGGGCCACCGCGACGGCTTCGACGAACCGGGGCAGGCGGAAACTCTTCCCCACCCGTCCCTGGCCCCGTCCTTCCCAGACAAAGACACTGCTTTCATAGGCTCCGCTCAGAATGCGCGTTCCATCGGGAGTGAACGCGAAGGCGCTCGCGGTGAGCGGGTGCGCCATGGTGTCCCCCTCCCGCTTCCAGGTTGCCGGGCTGAACAATCGCAGGTCGCCGTCATAACACTGCGTCAACGCGAGGGTGCCATCGGGGGACAGGACGAGCGAGGAAGGCCCCCCCTCAAGGGCGACGGCTTCTCCGATGGGTTCCCCGGAGGGAACCTTCCAGCTCCGTAGCATCCCGTCGTAGCCACCGCTGTACGCCCGGGCGCCGTCAGCGGACAATGCCAGCACGGGCCCGCCGCCCTCATGAACAAAGACAGGACCGAGCGGCTCCCCTTCGGGAAGTTTCCACACCCGCAGGTTAAAGTCGTACCCGAACGTCACGACCTTCGTCCCATCCCGGCTGAAGGCCCAGGCCGAAAGGCCGCCGGCGTTGATGGTCTTGCCAGCCGGGGCGCCGCTCGCCGGATCGAAGGAGCGGATGGCCCCTTCCCAATCCACTGTCCAGACGAGACGCCGGCCGGGCGACTCCAGGAATCCGGCCTCGCGCGGCGAGCCTCCGGCCTGGAACCGGGTGACGGAACCGTCTCCCGCGGGCGAGATCGTCAAACATTCGACCGTGCCTCCCTGCTGGGAAACCGCCACGGCGTCACCGGCATCGGAAAATCTTGCCGCCACGAAGCCCACCTTGGTAAATGCGATGCGCCGCTCGTCCGGCCTGGGCGGATCGGTTTCCCAGAGCCGGGCCATTCCGTCCTCGCCGGCCGACGCGATCAACCGGCCGTCCGGACTGAAGATCGCATGATGGATCGCGGCCTCGTGCAACATGACTGGGCCCGCGGAATTGCCGGTCCCGAGATCCCACAGCCGGACCGTGCCGTCCGACGAAGCGGACAGGACGCGACGACCATCCGGATGCACGGCGATCTGGTACACGCCGTTCGCGTGTCGTCCCATCTCGCCAAGCGGCGTGCCGGTGGCGGCGTCCCAGACGGCCACCACACCGTCCCAGCCGCCGGTGACCACTTTGGTGCCATCCGGGGTGAAGGCCGCCACGATGATGCCGATTCGGTGGTGCAGGGCATTGCCGATCGTAAGCCCGGTGCGCGCGTCGCGCAGGCGGGCCGATCCGTCACTGGTGGCGACCAGCAGGGTATGGCTGTCCGGCGCAAAGGCAAGCGCATAGATGCCGGACGCCTCCTTGATCGTTCGCAACACCTGGCCCGAGCGCGAATCCCATATCCTGACTTCACAGCCCTGCCCCCCTGCCGTTGCGAGGACCCGGCCGTCACGACTCATCGCCAGGAAGGTGACCGGCGTTCCGTGCTTGATCGGAGCGCCCACCGGCTTGCCCGTGCGGGCATCCCACAACCGGGCCAGGCCATCCTCCCCGGCGGTCGCCACCCGGCCGCCATCGGGCGTGATGGCCGCTGCGAGGATCTTGCGCGGGTGCGACATGACCGGGCTGGCCGCGACGAGGGTGGCCGCATCGTGGAATTGCATCGCGCCGTCGTGCAGGGCGACCAGCAGGCGCTTTCCATCAGGCGTGAACGCGACATGTTGGACGGACGCGGGCAGGCCGGCGACCTCGCCGGCGGACTGCCCATTACGGGTGTTCCAGATCCGGACCCGGCCTCCCTCCTCGCCGATGGCCAGCCGCGACCCGTCCGGCGAAAACGCGATCAACTCCGCGGCTCCGGTCGCCCAGCGATGGGGGAAGGTGTGCAGGGGTCGGGCGATGCCGCGGAGAAAGGCCAGGGCGTTCATCCGGGCGGGGACGGACGGCATGATGGCGTTGGACTGGGCCGCATAGACGGCCGCGGCCGCATCGTCGCTCCGGGCGGCCGCCTGCTGGGCGCGGAGCAGGAGCGAGAGCCCGAGCCCCTTGCGCGACTCCGCCTGGCGCAGGGCCTGCCATCCCCCGACCGCCAGCCCGCCTACAACCAAAAGACCCGTTCCCATCGCGAGCTTGTTCCGCCGTAAGGCCCGTTTTAGCCGATAGCCCGGACGGTCCGCCAACGGCCCGACGGGCAGACCCAGAGTTCGCGCCCTGAGATCGGCCAGCACCGCCCCAACGCCCTGATACCGGAGGGCGGGATCGCGTTCCAGACACCGGCCCACGATGGCCCGCAGGTCTTCATCAGCGCCGGGAAGGTCGTGGGCGGCTCCCGGGGGGGAGCCCGCCAGCAGTCCGTGGGCCAGCGCCCCCAGCGCCCAGACATCCCACCGCACATCCGGTTCGCCACCGGCCGCCTGCTCGGGCGCCGTCCAGGGTGCGCTGGGAGTGCCGGGAGCGACCGCGCCGCCGGCCACGGAAGGGACGGAGGTGACGGCGGCCCGATGCCCCGCGCCCGTGACGCGGACCTGGCCCTCGGCATCAATCCGCACCCGGCCGGGCGTCAGACCGCAATGCAATACGCCCTTGGCATGCAGGAACGAGAGGGCCTCCGCAATCTGGGTGATCCACGCGACCGCCTGCTCCGGGGAGGGCCGCCGGTTCCTCACGGTCCAGTCTGCCAGCGTGGTGCCCGTCACGAGTTCCGTGGCGTAGTAGGGAGGATCGGCGCCCAGATCGGCGTCCGACAGCGACACCAGATGGGGGTGGCCCCGTTCCAATCGGACGAGCCGCTCCACGGTCCGGCGCAGGAATAACCAGTCCAGCGCATCGGACCCGGTGAACACCGTCAATGCCACGGCGCGCCCCGTGCGCGTATGCACCGCCTTCCACACGGCGATCCCGGGTTCCGCGTCAAGCGGGGCCGCCTCCAAGGCGTATCCAGGGACGAGCGGGCTCTGGCTCAACGGGTCTTCCCGCCCACCAGTTTCTGGACCGCCGCCCGCCACTCCTCAACCGGGAGCGTTTCCAGGAGGCCATCGTCTGTAATCCTGCGCCGGGTCGCCGCAAGCGCCCGCAGAGCCCGCTGGTTCCGCGAGTCGTGCCCGACCAGCCATGAAATATTGCGGATCCGAATGTCGCCTTGCTCGTGTTCGACGGTGATGATGCCATCCCCCCGGGGCGTCAACGACGCGAAATCAATGCCGCTCGCGTACCGGATGGTTGGCCCGATGGCCTCACCCGTGGCGGCGTCCCACAGACGAATGTGGTGCCCTCCCCCGGTCATCACCGTCTGCCCATCCGGACTGTACTTAATAAAGATGATGGATTGGCCATGCTTCATCGGCCGCTGCGGTCACCACGCGAGTCCCATGAGCATCAAACGATGCGCCGTAGACAGCGCCACCATGGGCGAGCGAGGCTCTCGCGTTGCCGGTCCTGAGATCCACAATGTAGACGGTTGCAAATTCGCCAAAGCCGATGACATCCTGGCCCGATGGGGAGATGGCACAACCCCAGACCCCGCCGTCACACTTGCAAAACTTTCCCACCGCCTTCCCGGAAGACGTATCAAGAATCTGGAGGCCATCGGCACACCCGAGCACGAGGCGCTGGCCGTCGGGAGAAACCCTTGCAAACCAGATTTCATGACCAATGGGCGTGGATTGCCCCAGGGGCATGCCATCGCCCACATTCCAGGAGCGGACCTCATACGACGGACCCCATGTCGCGATGCGGGTCGAGCCCACGGTGAACTTGGCGGCCCCTCCTGGTTCGGGAAGGTGAATGGTGGTCAGCAACGTGCCATCACTCGACTTCCATATCTTTGCCGTCCGATCCAGGGATGTCGTCACGACCAGGGATCCATCACCGCTGAATTCCGCTGATTTGACCTCGGCGCCGTGTTCCAGGCCGTGACCGATTTCGAATCCGGTCTTGGCATCCCACACCCGACTGATTGATGATCCGTCCAGCGTGAGGATATTCGTTCGATTCGCGGAGGCGGCTACGCTGCCGGGTTTCTTGCCGCCCACTGCGTGGCTTGACACGCTGGAGAGGAGCGAGGAATCCGTCAGGTCAAAGGCCTCCCATCCGGATTTCGTCCCGATCATCAGGCCCCGCCCATCCTCGCTTGCCCAGGCCCCACCCATGGCTGGTCTGCGGACCATTTCCTCGTCGGGAACAAAATGAGGAGTCTCCCACGTCCTGAGCGTTCGATCATCACCGAACGAGATGAACCACGAGCCATCCGGATGAAAGACCAGGTTTTGAATCCAGGAATCGTGGCGGATCACCCGCCCCGCGGGCTGCCTGGTATCAAGATCCCAGAGGAACGCCGCATCCCCGCAGACAATGCCGAGCTTATTTCCAGAGGGACTGAAGACGGTAAAGTTGACGGCTGCGGTGCCTTCGAGATCCCGTCCCGTCGATTGTCCGGTTCGCGTGTTCCAGATCCGAACCGATGCGGATTCGGGCCCCCAGGTGGCCAGCCGGAGTCCATCCGGACTCAGGGTGTATCCACGCACGGGGACGGCTCCCTTAATTGTCCACACGGCCCTGCCGCTGTGAGCATCAACCGCCAGAATCGTATCCCCGTCTCGTACCAGCATTTGACCTATTTCCGGTTTTGGATTGACCTCAAACATGCCGGATCCCGACCTGACAAACTTCCACACGCGCTGGCGGTTCGCAAATCGCCATCCGCAAATCGTGCCGCCTGATGCGCTTTCGCTGACCAGGTGACCACCATCAGGCGTGAAGGCGACGTGAGAGATTTTCGCCCCGTGAGTCATCGGGGGGCCGGAGGGCCTTCCCGTGGCGGAGTCAAAGGCCCGCAGAATGCCGTCATCACAGCGCGTGACGAGCCAGTGTCCGTCCGGGGAGAAGGCCGCTCCGCTGATGCCGGCAGGATGATCATGGGACCACTGGGGCGCCGCATCCTCCCCGACACGCCACAGTCGAAGGACTCCCTGGGATCCCCATTCCAGGATATGAATTCCGTCCGGATGCCAGCTGGCGGCAAAGTAACCTTGAGGGTCCCCGTGTCGGGAGCCGACCATTCGTCCGGTGGCTGCATCCAGGACCGTCCAGCGTCGGTCGGCACCGGATGTCAGGTAGTACTTGGCGCTTGGCGGCGTCGTTAATTCGTACACTTTTCCCTGGTGTGCGTCGGCGGACCAAAGCGCTTGTCCGGATTGGGCGTCCCACAATCCGACCGACCCGCCGATGCACCATGCCAGAATGTTTTTACCGTTTGCAATGATATGTGCGTCCCACACGGCGGTGGGTGCGAGGGCTGTCGTCATGGGAATGGCGAGTTGGGAGAGATAGGCTTCGGCGTTGGCCCGGGCCAGATGTGACGGGGACGAACGTTCCAGGCGGACGTACCATGCGGAGGCGGTGACGGCGTCCCCGTGTTCCGCCGCCTGCTGGGCCCGAAGCAGGAACAGGGAAGCCGCCAGCCTTCCTTGAAAGACATGTTGACGCCACCCGAGCACTCCAACCCCCAGAACAATCGCGCCGGCGGCGACCACCCATCCGACGTTTCGCTGGAGATATCGGCCCAGCCGGTATCCTCGCCGGTGGGCGAGGGGGGAGACGGGCCGCCGGTTTCGCCGCGCTGCAAGATCCGCCAGGATGGCGCTGCCCGATTCGTATCGCTGGATGGGGTCCGGTGAGAGGCACTTGCCAACAATGGCGGCCAGATCTTCGTCCAGCCCCTTCACCTCGCCAAGCTTGAGCACCGGTTTCAAGGTGGACAGTTCCCGGTACACCTTGAGCCGTTCGGCCACGCTGGAGGAGGACTCCAGCCGTCCCGTCAGGGTGTCCGCATACGGCGCGTTGCCGGTCAGCAAGGCATACGCCGTGGCCCCCAGCGCGTACAGGTCCCAGCGCACATCCGGCTGGATCGCCTCGCCCTCATCCCCCAGCCGCGCCTGCTCGGGAGCCATGTAAAAGAGGGTGCCAAGAGCTCCCTGGCCTTCGGCCAGCACCCGCGCCTGCCCGAAATCCGCCACCCGGATTCGGCCCTC
>JAHFSL010000425.1 GCA_023265785.1 Candidatus Coatesiibacteriota bacterium
AATCCCAGGAGGGCCATCGCCGTCACCGCCTCAAAGGCCGTCGGCCGCCAGTCCTCCCCGCGCTCCGCCAGCCGGTTCACATGCGGTTCCACGGCTTCCGCCAGTTCCGCGAATTCCCCGTTCGGGATGGGATCAAGACCGATGCGGATGCGCTCCGGGTACTCCACGAGGTGCGGGGAGGTGTAGAGCCCGACGGAATGGCCCGCGGCGGTGAGGATGGAGGCCAGCATCGCCGAGGTGGAGCCCTTGCCCTTGGTCCCCGCTATGACCGCGCTGGGATATCCCTTCTGGGGTTCTCCCAGGTCCCGGAGCAGGGTGTGCATCCGGTCCATGCTGAAGTTCTTGGTGTCGTACAGGTACCCGGTCTGCCGCTCGTAATTGGCCAGCCCGTCAAGGAACGAGACCGCAGAGGCATAGTTCATCCCGCGTACAGTCGCGGACTCAGCGGTGCCCACCTCGCCTCCGCAAGCGGTAGTACGGCTTCGGAATGGTTGCCGATTGGATCCTGATCCCACGCACCCCGCACCCGGCATGACCGCCCCGAAGGGCTAAGGCCCGAGCGAGTCAACGAATGTCCTGAGCCCGGGATTGTCCGGGTGAATCGCCAAAGACTGGCGGTACGACTGGAGCGCCCCGGGCTTGTCGCCCTTGGCGTACTGGCAGTTGCCGATCATCTGCCAAGCCTGCCAGTGACCGGGGTCCACCTGGACCGCCTCGTAGGCCTTCCCCCAGGCGGCGTCATAGTTCCCGGTGGCGTACAGCGCGTTGGCCGCCGTGTAGGGCTCATCTCCCGCGCCCGCCGGCGCGGTCGCGGGCTGTCCGGCCAGGACGGACGCCTGCGCGGCCGTCTTGAATGCGGCGGTGCTTTTCGTCGCCTCGATCGCCTGCGTGCCAATCTCCCGTTCGATGCCGTCGCCCTCGAGGCCTCCCAGCGGCTTGCAGTTGTAATACTCGCCCTTGAGATTCTTGTCGCACTGTCCGCCCTCGACGTGGATGACCACCATCCCCGGAACGCCCTGCTAGAAGCTCTCGTCCCACTGGCCGTTCACGAACACCGTGAGCAAGGTTCCCGATCCGGCCTTCACGTCCTTCTTCACCCCGATCACGCTGTAGGCCAGGCTCCCCGCGATCCCCTTCCCGACGGACTTGAGGCTTTCGGTGTCCTCCCGGAATCCTTCGAACTTTTGGCCGGCGCCGGCCGGACCCCGGAAGGTGAACTGGGTCCGCGGCGCGAAGCCGCGCGCCACCAGAACCGACTGTGCGGCCTTGAAGGCGATCTTGAGGTCGGCGGGGACCGCGGTCCCTTCATTGTGAGGCCGGCGGGCCATCGCCCGCATGAAGGTGCATCCGGACACCAGCCAAGCGACCGCGGCCAGCCGCGGGAGGGCCTTCACCTCTTCAGTAGATGGGGAACTTGCGGGCGAGTTTCACGACCTGGGCCTTGATGGACTTGCGCAGGCGCAGTTCGGTCGGCCGCTTCATGATCTCGGTGATCCACTCGGCGATCTGGCGCGCCTCGCCTTCCTTCATCCCGCGCGTCGTCATGGCGGGAGAGCCGATGCGGATGCCGCTGGTGACCAGCGGCGGGGCCGGGTCATAGGGAATCACCTGCATGTTCACCACGATGCCGGCATCCTCGAGAAGCGTCGCCGCTTCCTTGCCCGGCAGGCCCTGCGGCCGCAAATCCAGGACCAGCAGGTGGTTCTAGGTCTTGCCCCCCACCACGGTCAGGCCCCGCGCCTTGAACGTCGCGGCCATGAGGGCGGCGTTCTTGAGGATCTGGGCCTGATAGCGGCGGAACGAGGCCTCCAGGGCTTCCTTGAACGCGACCGCCTTGGCGGCCACGACATGCATGAGCGGCCCGCCCTGGGTACCGGGCAGGACCGACCGGTCCATGAGTTTCTGGTGCTCCGCCCCGCACAGGATCAGCCCGCCACGGGGTCCCCGGAGGGTCTTGTGGGTGGTGGTGGTCACGACCGTGGAGTGGGGCACCGGGTCGGGATGCAGTTTGGCGGCCACCAACCCGGCGATGTGGGCGATGTCCGACATCAGGACGGCGTTGTGGCGCTTGGCAATTTCGCCGAACTTGGCGAAGTCCAACTTGAACGGATAAGACGAGAAGCCCGCAATGATCATCTTCGGTTTGTGCTGATCCGCCAGCCGCTCCACCTCGGCGTAGTCAATCCGGCCGGTGTCCCGCGAGACTCCGTAGCCAACGATGTTGAACCACTTGCCCGAGAAATTGAGCTTCTGGCCGTGGGTCAGATGGCCGCCGCAATCGAGCGACATCCCCAGCACCGTATCGCCCGGATTGAGGAAGGCGAGATAGACGGCAAAGTTGGCCTGGGCGCCCGAGTGTGGCTGGACATTCGCGTGCTCCGACCCGAAGATGCGCTTCGCCCGATCAATCGCCAGCGTTTCCACCGCGTCATACCACTTCGTCCCGTGATAGTACCGGCGGCCGGGATACCCTTCCGCATACTTGTTGGTCAGCACCGTCCCGGCGGCCTCGAGCACGGCCGGGCTGACATAGTTTTCGGAGGCGATCAGGACGATGGAGTCGCGCTGGCGTTGGAGTTCCGAGCCGATGAACGAGGCGAGCCGGGGATCGGCCTTCCGCAACTGGGTCAGCGCGAGCGAATCCACCCGGGGCGTGCTCATGGGACCGCTAGTGTATCAGAATCGTTCAGAACCTTGGCATGGAAAGACTGCGCTGGAGTGTCCTGTGCGCGAAGGTGAAGACCAGCAGGGGCGGCAGGAGGGCGAAGATCATCGCCGCGGCCAGGATGGGGGTCGACGCCCAGCCATTCATGTTGAAGATCAGGACCGGCAAGGTCCACTGGTCGCGGGATTGGCCGACAATCAGGGCCCACATGAAGTTCGAGTACGACCAGAGGAAGGCGTACAGGCCGACCACCGCCAGCATGGGACGGGCCAGCGGCACGGACACCGTCCAGAACAGGTGCCACTCCCCCGCGCCCTCCAGCGTGGCTTCCTCAAAGTACGACTTGGGTATCGAGTCGAAGAAGCTCTTGAGGAGGTAGACGTAGTACCCGT
>JAHFSL010000426.1 GCA_023265785.1 Candidatus Coatesiibacteriota bacterium
ACTGCGGCGGATGGGGCAGTAGCGATGAGGCGGTCTGGAACGATGGCGAGTCACCCGGGGCCTGCGACCTTTCCGCGGAATCGGCGACTCCATGGGCGGGTATGCCGTACAACCCCGATGACCGCGAGCGATTCCTGTTCTCCCGTCCGCCTGGATATTGTCTGGATCGCGGGGCCCGGGCGGCCTACCGGTGGACTCGTTCGTATGATGAGGCCGAACTGTCGGCCATCCTGGACCACAAGTACGGCATCGGTGACCTGAAGGCCATCCGCCTCAAGACCTTCACCCCGGAGGGATGGGTGACCGGGATCGAAGTTGAGGGGAGCAAGGGCTCGAAAACCATACGGCGGGACGCCATCCGCAATGCGCTGGGGACCATCCGGTCGGACTTTTTCCTGATCGAGCACCTGCCGGCCGCGGGTCCGGTTCCGGGGCAATACCTCCTGGTTGGGGCCGGCTGGGGGCACGGGGCCGGGATGTGCCAGGACGGCGCCTACGGGCTGGCCCTGCGCGGCGAGACCTACCGGTTCATCCTGGACCATTACTTCCCCGCGGCAACGGTCAAGAGGCTCTACGAATGACCTTGACGGTCCCGTTTGAAGACGACTTTAGCGACATCATTAAAAAGGCCCGGTTCGGGCTGGGACTGTCCGAGGCCGAGGTGTGCGCCCGGTCCGGAATCACCGCCGCCGCCCTGCGTGAATTGGAGGCGGCCCGACTCGGACCCGGCGAGCCGGCGCTCCGGGCCATCGGCAAGGCGCTCGGTCTGGGTGAAGGCAAGCTTGCCGACGTTGCCTTCCGCCCATCGCCCCCTGGAATGAACCTCCCCGAATCCCTCCTCCGCATTGGCGTTCAGGGCGGAGAGGCGAAATCCAATGCATTTTGTCTTAAGGACCCCACGACGCACGCGACGGTCCTCATTGATCCCGCCTCGGACTGCCCCCTCCTGACAGCGAGCGGACCACTGCACAGCATTCTGCTGACCCACGGCCATGGCGACCATGTCTCCGGAGTCAGCGCGGCGATGCTCATGCATTCCGTCGGGGCCATGGCGCTCCGTGCTGAAGGTCCCCTGCTGGGGGACCTGGGCCACCGGGTCGGGCTCGTCGAACCGGGATTCAGGGTCAGTGTCGGCTCGCTCGAGATCGAATTCCGGCCGGTCCCCGGTCACACCGCCGGCATGGCCTGCCTCGTCGTGCCGAAGGTCGGGCTCGCGTTCACCGGCGATGCGTTATTCGCCCGGTCGCTCGGCCGCGCTTCGGCGCCCGGCGAGCCCTACCATCATCAAATTGAGGCGGTGAAGCGGGAGATCCTCTCCCTGCCTCCCGCCACCATCCTCTGCCCCGGGCACGGACCGCTGACCACCGTCGCCGATGAACTCCGGCTGAATCCCTTTTTCCCATGAGCGCGCGCTGGCTGGGCGCCACCGCGTTCCTGCTGGTGGCGATGCTGGCGATCCGCGGCACCTGCCCCACGGTCTACCTCGATGACAGTCCGGAGACGGTGACGGCCGCGATGACCCTGGGCATCGCGCACCCACCGGGCGACGCGCCGCTCATGCTCCTCGGCCGGCTGGCCTGCGCCGTGCCACTCGGCTCGCCCGCCCTCCGGATGAATCTTCTCTCGGGCCTGCTGGTCGCGCTGGTGGCCGGCTGGATGGCGGCGGTCACCGGCTCGATCGCCGCATCGCTGTCCGGAAGGGCCATCGCCACCGCCGCCGCCGTCCTGGTGGTCATGCACCAGCCCGCGCTCGTCCATCTGGGTGGCGTGGCCAAGGGCGCCACCTATGGGCTGAACCTCCTCTTCCTGCTCTGGTGTGGATTCATGCTTGTCCGCGGCCGGTGGGTGGCTGCCGCGCTCCCGGCCGGCCTGCTGGCAGCCCATCACTGGATGACCGCCGGGCTGTACCTGCCGGTCTGGATCGTCGCGGCGGCGCTCCTGCGTGCAGGCTGGCCACGCTCCCGCCGGACGATCGCCCTGGCCCTCGTGGTCTTCACGGTCGGCGCTTCGTTCATCCTGGCCCTTCCCATCCGGTCGGCCGCCCGGCCGCCGCTCGACTGGGGCGCCACCCGAACCACGGCCGGGATGGCGCGCCACCTCCTGCGGACGGAAGTCATCCCCACCGAGATGGCACCGACCCGGGCGACCGTCGCGGGGCAGGCGGGCGCCATCCTCATCGCGCTCGTCCGATCGGTTGGCTGGATCGGCCTCCTGCTCGCGCTGGTCGGCGGCGCGGGGCTGGTCCGGCAGGGCCACCGGTGGGCGGGAGCGGGCATCACCGTGGCGATCCTCCTTCCCCCCGCCGTCATGGTCGCCTACTTCCAGATTCCGACCGACCGGGCCTACCTGTATGACGCCTTTCTCCTCCCGACCTGGCTCATGCTGGCCGCCGCCCTCATCCGGGGTGCCGTTGGCCTGTCCGGGCGCCCGGGTGGCATGATTGCCGCCCTCGTGTGGTTGCTCCTCTTCCCCCTCCCCCAGCTCGGCGCCGTACGGCTGGGCTCGGTCCGCCACGCCACCTGGTCCTTCGACCTGGCCCGCGCCCTGCTCGCCTCCGCCCCCCGCGGGTCGGGCCTCGCCCTGGCCTCCGACCTGGACACCTTTCCCATCTGGCATGCGCAGATGGTGCTCGATGAGCACCCGGAGGTCCCCGTGATCAATCACAATCTCCTCCGGCACGGCTGGTATCGCCGCGCGACCGCCGGGCTGGCACGGGTGCCCGCGTGGCATGGCCCGTCAGCGGGCGGGTTGCCGGCGGGCTTCCTGCGCGCCTTCACCTGGCGCGGCTACTACGATGCGGCAAGCCGCCTCCCCGCGCCCCATGCCGAACTGGCGGTGGGATACACCGGGGAAGCCGTCCGGTCGGTCCGATCCCCCGTTCACCGTATCCGGGGGAAGCCTCTATAATCCGGGCATGGCGATCCTCAAAGTCGCGCAGATGGGCCACCCGATCCTGCGGGACCGCGCCGTGGAGGTCACGCCCGCCGACCTGCTGTCCCCGGAGGTCCAGCGGCTGATTGACGACATGGTCATCACGATGCGCGAGTACCAGGGCG
>JAHFSL010000427.1 GCA_023265785.1 Candidatus Coatesiibacteriota bacterium
TGGCCGGCCTCGTGCGAGGGTTCCTCCGCCGCGATCGCCATCCAGGTGAGGTCCGCGTAGATGGAGCCCGCCGCGGCCTCCCGGCCCCAGGCATCCACGAGCACGAGGTCGCCGGGCGCGAGGTCGGTGTCGCCCGCCGACCCGATGGCGTAGTGCGGATCCGCCGTGTGCTCGCCGAAGGCCACGATGGGTGGGTCGGGCAGGGCCAGGCCGGCCGCCACGGCCCGTTCCATAAGAGCCGCCTGGACCGCGCGTTCCGTGATCCGGTGGCCGCCGGCGGCCCGCCGGCCAAGCCATTCGAGCGTTTCGCGCACCGCGCGGGTCAGGATGTCCGCCGCCCGTTCGTGCCCGGCCAGTTCCACCGGCGAAAGCGCGGCCAGTTCGCCGAGCAGGGGGGCGGACGGCGACGGGACGGCGCCGGCGTCCCGCAGGAGTTCCATCCAGCCGGCCGGCAGGATGTCGGCGGCCGGAATGGCCCCACGGGGCGACCACTGCACCGCAATGTTTTCGTGCCCCTCCACCAGGGCGGCCACCGCCTTCTGCCATTGCTCACGGGAGTGATAGACCCACGACTGGCCGGGCAGGCCGTCCAGCGCGGCGGGCTCCAGGGCGTGCACGACGCGGATCGGGGCCAGGTCCGCGGGAACGAAGTACATCCAGGGCCGGGTCACGTGTGCGGGAGGCGCAACCCGGAAGACCGCGCCCAGAGCGGGATCGGGCGTTCGGCCCCCGGCGAAGAGCCAGCCGTCGAGTGCGTGGCGCCGCAGGGCGGTGTGCACCGCGGCCATGCGGCTCTCAATCGTCATTCGACCATGCTACTATTGTTTTCCCATGGCCCGCGCAACGCCCCCCGCCCCGCTCCTGCGCCTGGGATTGCCGGCGGGGAGTCTCAAGGACATGACGCTGGCCCTCCTCAAGAAGGCGGGGTACCCCTTTGCGCTGGGGTCACGCTCCTATGTCCCCAAGTCGTCGGATCCGGAGATCGAGGCGCGCATGTTCCGGGCGCAGGAGATCCCGCGCTATGTGGCCGCGGGGAACTTCGACGCGGGGCTCACCGGCCAGGACATGGTCGTCGAGGCCGGGGTGGACCTGGAGGAGGTCGAGACCTTCGCCTATGCCCGCCAGGGCTTCGGCCGCGTCCGCTGGGTCGTGGCCGTCCCCAACGACTCGCCCGTGCGGACCGTCAGGGACCTCATGGGGAAGCGGGTGGCCACCGAGGCCGTCAACCTGACCCGCGGGTACCTCAAGCGCCACGGGGTGACCGCGGCTGTCGAGTACTCCTGGGGCGCCACGGAGGCCAAGCCGCCGGAACTCGTGGATGCCATCGTGGAGACCACGGAGACCGGCTCCTCGCTGAAGGCCAACAATCTCCGAATCGTGGCCGAAATCATGCAGTCCTCGACCGCGCTGGTCGCCAACCGCTCCGCCCTGAAGGACCGCTGGAAGCGGGGCAAGGTCGCCGAGATCGCCATGATGCTTCGGGGGGCGCTGATCGCGGAGGGCATGGTGGGCCTCAAAATGAACGTCCCCCGCAGGTCCCTGAAGCGGATTCTGGCCGTCCTGCCGGCCATGAAGCGGCCCACCATCGCCCCGCTCTCCGAGGCATCCTGGGTGAGCGTGGAAACGGTGATTGAGGAGCGGGAGGCCAGGCCCCTGATCGCCCGGCTTAAGGCCGCCGGGGCCACCGGCCTCGTCGAATACCCGCTCAATAAGGTGATTCCCTAGCCCGACCCTGACTGGCAGTCTCGTGGGGGGATCAGGGTGTGACGGCGGACACCCCCCGGCGAGCGAGGTTCCTGTTATCATTTCGACGAGTTTTTTCCAGGTGGGGACAGGGGGGGCAAGGACGGCATGACAATCAACAGCGGGAGCACTGTGGGGTCACGGGGCCGGGTGGGCGCCGCGCTGTCCGTGGCCCTGCTGTGCTCCCTGCTGGCCCGCCCCGTCCTGGCTTCCACCTGCGCCCCCGCGGCGACCTGGAGCCGGACCTATGGACTGCCAACCGGAAATGACGATGACCGGTCCATCTCCGCGGACCTCCAGGGTAATGTCGTGGCTGCGGGCTACCAGGTCGGAACGGATTGGTTGATTCGAAAATATGACCAGGCCGGGTCCGATATTTGGAGCCAAACCTACAATGGTCCGGCGGGGGGCAACGATCAGGCCAAGGCCTGCACCTTTGACCTGTCGGGAAGCGTGTATGTCGTCGGCTGGGAGACCAATGCCGCCTCGGGTCAGGATTGGTCGGTCCAGAAGAGGGATCGGAATACAGGGGCCATCATCTGGAACCAGAAGTATTCCACCGCAGGCATTGCCAATGACAATGCGGAGGCCGTGGCGGTTGACGCCAGCAGCAGTGTCTGGGTGGCGGGCTGGGACAGCACCGGGGCGCAGAATTGGCGGATCAGGAAGTACGACCAGAACGGGAATCTCCTCCTCAATCTGGCCTTTGCAGGCGGTGCGGGCGGGGCCGACCAGGCATTGGCCGTTGCCGCCGAGCCCGGTGGGGCGGTCGTCGTTGCGGGATCCGAGACCGTCGGAGCCCAGCTCGATTGGCGGATCCGCAAGTACGATGCTGGCGGCGCCCTTCTCTGGAGCACGACGTTCGCCGGGACCGCCGGATTTGCCGACGTGGCCAACGGGGTTGCCATCGATTCGGCGGGCAATGTGTTTGTGGTCGGGAATGAGAATCTCAATGCAGCGGGAACCAGCCAGCGGTGGAGGATCTGGAAGTACACCTCGAACGGGATGCCGGTCTGGACCCGGATTGCAGGGGTGGCCGGGGCTTCCAACATCGCCCACGCCGTGGCCGTGGACACGGGCGACAATGTCATCGTGGGCGGTCACATGGATTCGGTCGCCACCGGACGCGACATGGTCGTCATGAAGTACGCGTGTGACGGGGTGACCCTGTGGACGGCCACCTATTCGAGCCCCGGCGCGCAGTCCGACGATGCGCGGGGCGTCGCGTGCTGGGGCAGCACAACGGTCTACATGACCGGGCAGAGTTACAACGCGGCAAACGCCACGCTGGACTATGACACCCATC
>JAHFSL010000428.1 GCA_023265785.1 Candidatus Coatesiibacteriota bacterium
GTGCTCGGCGTGGACATTCCACTGTTCTACGACACGGCCAACGCCACCGCGGGATTGCTCCTGCGCGGCGGCGGGTTGGTGAGCGGCGACGCGGTCTTCGCCGAGTGGGACCTCAAGGGGAACCGGATCACCCATAGGATTCCGCTCGCCTCGAGCCAGGGAGCCTCCTGGACCTCGGTCAAGGCGATCGGGTACGACCCCGCCCGCCGGGAGACCTTTCTCGAGATCCTCCGGATGGAGCCCGGCAACGCGCAGAGCGGCCCGTATGTCCTTTCTGTCGTCGCCGTCACCGACCATGTGCGCCCCATCGCCACCTTCAGTACCCGCCTGCCGTACACGGGCAAGAGCCCCTATTTTGACCCGATCGGGCGCCGTTCCATGCATGTCGAGTATGCCGAAGGCAAAGGGGCGGTTACGACCGCCCACCTCGTGAATCTTGACACCGGAGCCATGAAGACTTTCTCACTCCCGCCCGTGACCTACGGGTTCGCCTTCGATCCTGACGATGCCCGCCGCTCGTATGTCTACGCCTACGCCACGAGCTCGGTCTTCACGCTCGATCTGGAGACCGGCGCGAAGGGCCGGTCGCTCTGGGTCGGGCGGCCGGCCCACCTGCTCGACTTCATCGCCCCCGGCCTGCTCTGCGTGGGCCACAACGACCGGCTCGTGTTCATTGATGCGAAGACCATGCGGGAGAAAGGCCAGATCCCCACCAACGCATGGCATCAGGGCAGTACCCACCTCGAAGGGTCCATCTTCCTGCCAGGGCGGGCGCTGATCCGGAACTTCTACGACCTCTATGTCGTCGACTTCCCCGGCCTCAAGCCAACAGGCCGCTAGCCGCCGCCTACCAGGTGCTGAAGGGCTGGGGCGCGGCCTCGACCTCGGCGCCGGTCTTGAGCGCTTCCTGCATCTTCAGGTACAGGTAGTGGTCCTGCAGACCTTCCTGGAATGGGTAGAAAGGTGTGCCAGACCTGACGGCCCCCGCCATGCGCAGCAGGCAGTCCCCCACGGCGATCTCGTCGTCGGTCAGGGCCACGCCCTCCAACGGATTCCGATAGACCCATTCGTCCCCGGCCTGAATGCCCCGGAGGGCGACACCGGTCAGGAGGTCCTGGTGGTGCCGGGTGAGCTGGTGCGTGATCGGCGTGGTGTGGTCCTGGAGCCAGGTGAACCGGTCATTGGCCAGCTCCCCGCGTTCACCGCGCACGAGCACCCGGCCGGCGCGGATCATCCCGAAATACTGGTCGCCGGTGAAATCGAACACGGCGGTCTTTTTTTTGAAATCAAACAGCACCACATCCTGGGCTGATTCCCGGATGGTTTCCTTTTCCGTCGCGCCATCCCGCCCGGGACCGGCCACGACCGGCGCCTTGAAGGTCCGGCCCACGATCTTGCAGGCTTCTCCCTTGATGCCGAGGAATCGGCGGATCAGGCTGATGCCGTGATAACCGTGGCCGATGGACACTTGCGCGTGCCGGGGCGTCCCCAGCCGGCCACCCGCGACGACCGCCATCTGCGCCGCGTGCATCGGCCGCAGGTGATACTCCTCGGCTACATGCACGATCGCGTTCATCTTCGTGAGTTCGGCGTGCAGGGCAACCATCGAGGCCAGATTCGGTGCCGGCGGCGTCTCGGTGAGGACGGGCAGCCCCTTGCGGGCCAGCGCGAGGATGGCCGGTGGATTGACCTCCCACGGCAGGCTCGTCACGACGAATTCCGGTTTCGCGGCGAGCAGATCTTCCTGCGAGGTCAGCCCGGGAACACCCCATTCCTTGTTCACGGCGGCCGCCCGCTCGGCGGTGCGCGACACGACCCCCGCCACCTCGAACAGGTCCGGCCGGGCCCGCGCGACCCGCAGGAAGAAGAGGCACCGCCAGCCGGAACCCACGACGCCAAACTTGATTCGTTTCATGATTGAGCCTACCTCCAGATTATCGGAAATGCGGCCCGGCCCCACCATTCAACCCTGAGACCCCATCCAACCTTCACAATTGATTGGATGGTAGGCCAGGTCTACCAAGGGTTCGGGAGTAGATTCGGTCAAAGCCGTAGGCAGTCACATAGGCCGCCCCGAAGGTGATGGCAAAGACAAGTTCCTTTGGCATTTCCAGGAAGGTTTCGGGCCACCGCATGTAGGCCATCCATCCCAGAACGCAACTGAACAACATCACCATCGAGTAGACCACCCACCCCAGCCAGGGCCTCGTCATCAGGCTGGCCGTACCTATGCCATGCCCCATTGCTACTGACAGACCGAAATAGGTAAAGCACGAGAGGTAGAAGCCAAACATTGGAATTTCTCTTCGCAGGCGAAGGTCAGCGACAACGATTCCTGCGAGCACAAGAAACGCCAGCAGAGAAGCGGCGGCCAACATCAGATGATCTCGCGCCGACTTTGAACCAGAATTCATCGGCACGGCAGAAATGGATCCGATGATGCCTGCTCAGAGGGCATTGAACTCACCAACCGAAAGGCCTGCCTGACGCAGGAGTTTTCGGACCAGACCCGGGCCGAGATCGTCATGCTGGGGTACGCTCAAGGTCCATTGGTACCCCGTCTTGGTGAGCATGACATGGGAGCCCTTTCTACGATTCACAGCCCAACCCGCCTTGACCAACTTTCGCACGGCCTCAGCCCCGGAACAGGGGATGAGTTTAGACACTACACGCGAACCTCAACAAGGGTACCCTTGCGCCCCTTCCGTTTTGCCTCCATGACTTCGAACCAGCCCTCAATGGCTTCATGAATGTTCTTGATGGCTTCCCGGCGAGTCTTTCCCTGGGAGAGACAGCCGGGAAGGGCGGGCACCTCGGCCACGAAATAGCCGTCCTCATCACGCTCAATGGCGATGTTCACCTTCACGATGACTTCATTATAGCCTTACACTATTCAGCGACATGGGAAGCATTACCAAGTCGGTTGAAAAGGCGGAACTGCACTGCCACCTGGATGGGGTGCTGGACCCGGCGATGCTGGACGAGGTGCGAGCGGCCGGGATTGAGGCCGGGATTGACCGGGCGGCGCTGGCCGCGGCGTGTCC
>JAHFSL010000429.1 GCA_023265785.1 Candidatus Coatesiibacteriota bacterium
TTTGAACAGCACTTCTTTCCCTACAACCGGATCGGTCCCGCCAAGAACGCATCGGTGGACGCGGCTGTCAATTTGGAGGTTGAGGGCGCCTCGGCCCGGATCGGCGTCTATGTCACGTCCCCCCGGCGCGGGCTCACCGTTGAACTCACGCGGGACGGCAGGGTCCTGTTCTCGCGCATCCTGTCCCTGTCGCCGGGAGGGGCCCTGCTGGACACGGTCCGGCTCCCCGTCGCGTACCCCCCGCACGAGCTCACCCTCTCGGTCCGTTCCCGGGAAGGTGCCCAGTTGATCGCTTACTCGCCGCTGGAGCGCTCTCCGCATGACACCCCGTCCCCGGCCCGGGCCGCCCCGCCGCCCCGGGACGTGCCCACGACGGAGCAGCTGTACCTCACCGGACTCCACCTGGAACAGTACCGTCACGCGACGCGCGACCCGCAGCCCTTCTACGAGGAGGGGTTGCGCCGCGACCCCACCGATGTGCGGTGCCGAAACGCCCTGGGACTCCTGCTGTACCGGCGGGGGCGGTTCCATGAGGCCGAGGCCCAGTTCAGGAAGGCGCTCGCGACCCTCACCGCGCGAAACGCCAATCCATATGATGGCGAGCCTTCCTACAACCTGGGGCTCGCCCTCACCATGCAGGGCAGGATGGACGAGGCCTTTGCCGCCTTCTACAAGGCCACATGGAACAAGGCCTGGCAGGACGCGGCGTATTTTGAGCTGGCGCGGATCGCCTGCGGGCGGGGCAGCCTGGACGAGGCGCTGGAGCTCCTCGAACGGTCGCTCGAGCGGAACGCCGGCCACATGCAGGGTCGGCACCTGCGCACCGCGATCCTGCGGCGGCTGGGCCGGACCCGGGAGGCCCGGCGCGAGGCCGCATCGGCCCTGGCTCGCGATCCGCTGGATGCGGGAGCCCTCCACGAGAACGCCTTGCTGGGCGGCCGGCGTGATACGGCCGCGCGCGACCGCCTCCTGCGCGGCGATCCGCGCAATTATACCGAACTGGCGTTGGATTACGCCCGGGCCGGGCTGTGGATGGAGGCCCGTGCCGTCCTGGCCCTGCCGACCCCGACGCCCATGACGGAGTACTACGGGGGCTGGTGCGCGGGACGGGCCGGTGCCGCCGCCGCCGCCCGGGCCCGGTTCCGCCGGGCCGCACGCGGTTCGCCACGCCTGGTGTTTCCAAATGAACTGGAGTGCCTGCCCGCGCTGGAGGCGGCGATGGCTGCCGATCCTCGCGATCCGCGGGCGCCCTACTACCTGGGCCTCTTCCTGTACGCCCGGCGCTACCACGCGCGAGCGATCGACCTGTGGGAACGGGCGCGGGACCTGGACCCCTCATTCCCGACCGTCCACCGGAACCTGGGGCTGGCGTACGCCAATAAGCGCGCCGATCTTCCCGCTGCCCTGGCGAGCCTGGAGCGCGCGGTCGCGCTCGACCCCCGGGACGCCCGCCTCCTGTTCGAATTGGACCTCCTGCACGCCCGGATGGGGCGCGACCCCGCGGACCGGCTCGCCCTCCTCGACCGGCACGCCGCGCTGGTGGCGTCCCGGGACGACCTGACCGTGGCACGGGCCGCACTGCTCAACCGCGCCGGGCGCCACGCGGAGGCTCTCGCGCTGGTCGAGGGCCGGGTCTTCCATCCCTGGGAGGGGGGCGAAGGAAAGGTCGCGGGCCAGTACGTCCACGCCCTGTGGCGGCTGGCCCTCGCCCGGCTCGCAGCGGGTGAGCCCGGGGAGGCGGCCGCCCTGCTGGATCGCGCGAGGCACTATCCGCCGAACCTGGGCGAGGGCAAGCTGGCGGGGGCGCTCGAAAACCAGCTCCTGTACTAGCTGGGGTGCACCCGTGAAGCGCACGGGGACGACGCAGGCGCTCGGGCCCTGTGGGAACAGGCGTCACGGGGACTGGACGAGCCGGCCTCGGCGCAGTTTTACAACGACCAGCCGCCCGAGACCATGTACTTTCAGGGGCTCGCCCTGCATCGCCTCGGGCGCGAAGAGGACGCCCGGGCGCGGTTTGCCAAACTCGTCGCCTTCGGCCGCGCCCATCAGGACGAGGTCCCGGAGGTCGACTATTTCGCGGTCTCGCTTCCCGACTTCCAGGTTATCGACGAGGATCCCGCCCGGCGCAATCGAATTCATTGCGGGTACATGCAGGGACTGGGGCACGCGGGGCTGGGGGAGGAACACGAGGCCGGCCGCCATCTCGACGCGGTGCTCGCCCTGGACCCGGCCCACCTGGGCGCCTGGACCGCGCGGCAGGGTCTTGAGGCCGCCTTCGTGGTCTCCCGGTGACCCGTCGCGTCGGCATGTCGCTGGCGGGACGCTGGCGTTTTGCGCTGGATCCGGGGGACCGGGGTGTGCGCGGACGCTGGTTCAACCGTCGCCTGGCGGGAACCATCCGGCTTCCCGGGTCACTTCAGGCCCAGGGCCGGGGGCTCCGCCCTTCTCCCCGCACGCCGTGGATGGCCAACGACGCCGCCGTCTGGGGCATCCACCTTCCCCGCTCCTACCGGCGGTTCGCGCGGCCGGAGCATTTCAAAACCACACTCTGGCTCACGCCACGCCGCCACTACCAGGGTCCCGCCTGGTACCAGCGGGAGATCGTGATTCCACGCGCGTGGGCCGGTCGGCGCCTGACCCTGTCGCTCGAACGGTGCCATTGGACCACGGCCTGCTGGCTGGATGGCCGCCCGCTGGGAACCAACGATTCGCTCTCGGTCCCGCACCGGTACGTTCTGACCAACGCCGCGCGGCCGGGCAAGGCCCGGCTCACCCTGCGCGTGGACAACCGGTACGCCATGGAGGTCGGTCGGGATGCGCACAGCGTCTCGGACCACACGCAGACCAACTGGAACGGCGTGATCGGCCGGATGACGGTGGAGGCGACGGAACGGATCTGGATTGAACACCTGTCCGTGGCGCCCGACGTGCGCCGGCGTGCGGCCCTCGTCACCCTCACGCTGGGCAACGCCACCGGCCGGGCGGCGGCCGTCCGGGTCACGGCGCGCGCGGCCCTGGCCCCTCCCGGCGGGTCGCACCGCCT
>JAHFSL010000430.1 GCA_023265785.1 Candidatus Coatesiibacteriota bacterium
CGCGGCAGGGCCAGCCCGTCCGGCAGGGGGCCCAGGAACGGGAACCCCGGCTGGAACCCGGTCAGCCAGACCTCCCACACCGGGGCGCAGAACGCACGCACGATGTCCGGCCAGGTCCGGCCCAGGTGCCCGACGGCGAAGTCCCGGTCCGGCGCGCACCGCGGGCAGGTGCACAGGGGCATCCTGACCGGCGCGCGCCCGGGCGCCGTGGACGGCTGCGCGTCCGGCGCCGCCGCCACGGCAGCGATGGCCGCACGAACCGAGGCGGGGCTGACGGCCACGGCATCATAGGAAATCAGGACGGACGCATACCCCGGCACGCTCTCGGAAACGCCGGGAATGTTCGCCGCCCTGATCCGTGCGGCGAGAGACCGGGCGCGCGCCACGATGGCGCGGTCGGGTTGTGCCGCCCCGCCCAGGACCACCAGCCACCCCGCGTCCCCCGCGGGACGCACATCAATCATTGCGGCAGGAGCCGAGCCAGGTCGCGCGCGGTCGCCCGCGCCCCGTATTCGCTGACCTGGAAGGCCTCGGCGGCCCGCATCGATCGTGTCCCCCACCGCCGGGCCACGGACCGCGCGCGGCCGGTGAGCCAGGCCGCAATCGTCTTTTCGTCGGCGGGATGCCGGCGGCCGACCCCCCGCTCGCCCTCCACCCACGGGATCCATTCGCGGAATTGCGAGACATGGTCCAGCATCATCCTGACCACCAGCGCGTGCTCGCGTCCGATGTCGTGCACCCAGTGGGCCCTGAACGCAGGACCCTCGGTGAAGAAGTCCGAGGCGTACAGAATGACCGGCACCCGGTCCAGTGGCCGCATACGCGGGACCGCCAGCGGGACCTTGAGAAGATAGGAGGCGTCCAGCACCAGCTGGGCGGCCATCCGGTGGTCGCGGTGATAGTCACAGGTGCGGTGTGCCACCACGACATCCGGGCGGTACCGCCGGATGGCCGCGATCATGATGTCCGTGGTCCGGCGGGTGACATACAGCCCCCCGTCCGGTTCTCCCAGCGTCGCCGTCGTGGCCCCGATACGGGCCGCGGCCCGCCGGGCTTCGACCCGCCGCCGGGCCACCAGTGACCGGGGAGTCATCTCATGATGTCCTGCGCCGCCGTCCGTCGCCGTCAGGAACTGCACCCCCCACCCCGCCCGCCGGCACTTCACCGCCAGCCCCCCCGCCATGTGCTCGCAGTCATCGGGGTGCGCCCCGATGACCTGGAGCCGCCGGATTTTTTCCGTCAGGGCGCCTGGCGGGAGAGATCGCGGGCGACGCGGCGCACACCCGCCTCGACATCGTCGATGGTCTTGCCCCTGGCCCCGCCGGTCCAGACCAGCTCGGCCGACTCCACGTTCACGACCCGCACGTTTAGGACATAACTGTCCTCGAACTTGCCCAGCGTGCCCAACAGCATGCGCTGGACGTTCAGCATCTTTCCCAGCTTGACCGCGCAGTCCTGGTCGGTACAGCCAGTCTGCTGGATCGCCTGCTCGGACATGATCGCGTCCATGGCGCGCCGCTCCAGGACCTTGTAGGCCGCGGCCTTGACCAGCTCGTCGCGCATCCAGTCAGTCACGATGGCCGCCGCGCTGGCCGCAATGCCCTGTGCCTCCATCTCGGAGACGGCCATGGCATAGCGGGTCCCCGACGGGGGCGATGCCACGGGGACGGCCGGGGCCGGGATCGGGGCCTCGGCCACGGCCGCGGAGATGATGAGATCCACCTGCGTCAGCGTGGCATCGCCCGCATTCGCCACCCACGCGGACTTCCCGTCCGGCGCCGCCACCACGCGGATGGGACTGCGCCCGGTCCTGACGGTGGCGAGCACGGTGCCGGATTCCAGGTCCACCAGTGCCACCTTGCCGTTGTGCGGCAGGGCGACCCAGAGCGTGTGGTCGTCCGGACCCGTCGCCAGAGCCCCGGGCACCATCCCGGTGTCCACGGACTTTTCGATCGTGTCCGCGGCTGTCGTGACGATCTTGATCTCCGCATCGGCGTCGCCGCCGCCCACGAATAGGCGCGACCCGTCAGCGGAAGCAGCCAGGTCCGTCCCGTCCACCGGCAGCGTCTTCGCGATCGCGTTCGCCACGAGGTCAAACTTGACCAGCCTGCCGCCCGTCGCGGCCAGGAAGAGGAATCGGCCGGACGCAGTGACCAGCGCACGGCGGATGCCCTTTGGCAGACCCTTGACCGTGCTGTCCACCTGGTTCCACTGGGCATCCACGACGTCAAGCCGCGGCTCGGATTCTCCCGCCAGATAGGCGTACTTGCCATCGCCGCCAAAGGCCAGGGCGCCGGCCGCGGGCGCCACCCCGACCTCGCCCGCCGTCTCGCACCGCGCCAGATTGATCCGGGTTGCGGACTTGCCGTCGCTCCCCGTCCCGGACACGTAGGCATACTTGCCGCCCGAGGAGAGGGCGACCGCCGTGGGATTCCCGCCGACGGCCAGGTCCCGGCACAGCGGCTTGCCGGTCGCCGCCGAAAGGATTCGCAATTTTCCGCCGCCCCCCGCATCCGTCCCGGAAGCCACGAAGAGCGAAGCGCCATCGGCGCTGAGCGCAAGGTCCCGCGGCCGGTCCCCGCCGAGCTTGACCGTGCGAGCCACGGTGAGCGTGACTCCCGTGACGGGCGCACCCGCGGCGGCCTGCTCCGGCCGGATGCCGGCCAGGACCGTCACCGCGGCGAACATCACGGGTACCCCTCGCATCGTGCGCACGATATCGCGTACAGGTGGCACGTGGCAACCCCGGCCGGCCCGGGGTGCCCGTCTACTTGATGCCGGCTCTCCCGTACTCCTGGTCCTTCTTTTTGATCGGCTCGGGCGACTCGGGGATGTTCGGGCAGATGTCAGGGACCGTCACCCCCGACGCGGCCCACCGGGATGCGTTGGCGAGGACCCGGATGATCTGGGGGTTGTGGTAAATGGGGTAGGTTTCGTGGCCCGGGGAGAAGTAAAACACCTTGCCCGCGCCGCGCGTGTAGGTGGCCCCGCTCCGGAACACCTCGCCGCCCTCGAACCAGGAGATGAACACCAGCTGGTCG
>JAHFSL010000431.1 GCA_023265785.1 Candidatus Coatesiibacteriota bacterium
GGACGGGCGTAACGAGTCCGGGGCGGCGGTCCAGCCGGGGGTGTATTTCTATGCAGCGAAGGCGCCGGCGGGCGGGCGCGCGGTGGGGCAGGTCCGTGTCGAGCGGTAGGGGCCTGCGACCCGCCCTGCTGGTGGTCCTGGGTGCCGCCGCCGCGACCGCGCACGCCGGGGGCGCGGGGACCGCGGGTGCCCCTGTCTTCCGCATTTCCGCCGGCGCCCGTCCCGAAGGCATGGGCGGGGCCTACGCCGCGGTCGCCGATGACCTCAACGCCCTCTTCTGGAACCCCGCAGGACTCGCCGCCGTGCGGACGCCGGAAGCGGCGGCCCTCTCCTCGCTCTACGTCGCCCGGACAAGTTTCCATGTGCTGGGGTATGCCCAGCCGGTCGGCGGGGTGGGCACCTTTGCCGGCGCGGCCAGCCTGATGGACTACGGCTCCCTCCTGCGCACCGTGGCGACAAGCGACGGGTTGTACGGCGGCACAAACGGGTCGGTCTCCGCCATGGACCTGTTCGGTACCGGGGGCTGGGGGCGGCGGTTCGTCTCGTCCGCCGCCGCCGGGGCGCTCGATGCCGGCGCCGGGTTGAGCGTGGCCAGTCTGGGCGGTGGCGGGACCGCGCGCACCGCCGTCGGGCTGACCGCGGGCGCGCTCTGGCACCTGCCGGTTCCCGGGGTGGCCATGGCCGCGGTCGCCGACCACCTCGGGGCGGTGTCCGGCGGGTTCGGGCCCCTCGGCGCCACGTGGCGGCTGGGCGCGGCCTGGGATGCACGGCCCGCGCCACCCGTGCGCACCCTCCTCGCCCTTGATGCCGGCATTACCCCGGAGGCCGGGGTCGCCATGCATGCCGGGTTTGAGACCGTCATCGCCGACCTGGCCGCGGTCCGCGCCGGCTGGCGGGGCGGCGGAGCTTCCAGCGGCGGCCCGACGTTCGGGGCAGGATTCTTCATCCCCGGCGCCTGGCTCCACGCCCCCTTGGTGATGCGTGTGGACTATGCGGGCGGCTCCATGGAGGACCTGGGCTTCACCCACCGCGTTCAGCTGGTCATTCGCTTCGGGGCCAACGCGACGCCCGACCATCCCCACGGGTATAAATTCGTCCGCGATCTCGGCCAGCGGTGCCTCGTGTGGGACGGCGGCCGGCCGCCGTTCACGGCGACAGCCCGGTCCGCGGAGACCGGCGAAACCGTCGCGCTCGCCCTCGCGCCGGGGGAGTCGCGCCGCATCCTGCTCGGGGATCTCGCTTCCGGGGTCTGGCAGGTGACGGTGCGGGGCGAGCCCGAGGATACCACGGCGTGGCAGGGCGGCGGGTCGTCCACGGTCAAGGTCACGGTTCCCGTCCTCAAGGCGAAACCCGCCGTGCCGGAGGCGCCCTCCCCGGTGGCGCCGGCCGCGCCGGCGTCCCACACGCTCGCCCCGCCCACCGCCCTGCATCTGGCGCGGGGCGCAACCGGGAGCCTCCTCGCCTGGGACGGAGCCGGTCCCGCCTACCTGGTCCTGATGATCGAGGAGGGAACGGGGCAGGAACGGGCCCTCACCCCCGTTCCCGTCATGGCCACGGAGGTTGCGCTCCCGAAACTGGCGCCCGGCGTCTACTTCCTGCGCGTGCGCGCGGTGGACCCGGCGGATCCTGCGGCGGGTCCCGCAGACTCGGCCCCGATGCGCATTTCCGTCAAGCCGAAGAAGCGCTGACCGCCTGCCGGAGCCGGGCGAACAGCCGGTCCAGCTCGGCGCGCAGGGGGGCGTCGGGCGTCCACACCCCGGCCCCGCGCATCCGGTCCGAGGCAAACAGGCCCCGCTTCACCATGAGGTAGCGCTCAATGGCGAGGTAGCCGTCCAGCCCGGCCTGTCCCTCCAGCATGGCGATGGCCGCGACGGGATACCAGAGCCGGTAGGCGGTGTCATCGTCGCCGCGGCCCAGGGCGCGCCACAACGGCACGATCGCGTCCAGCAGGTCACAGCCGGGCATGGTGCCGGCAAGGCCGCGCCGGAAGTTTTCCACGAGGAGGACGCCGCCCGACCCCTCGAAAATCCTGGCCCGGCCCGCGGTGAGCGCATGAAGCCGGGTGATGGTAGCGCCGACCGCCGCACCCTCCGGCTTGAAGAGGATGCGGTCCGGGCCGTGGGCCGCGAACAGGGACACCTGAAACTCCGGCGTCATGGCCCGGCCGAGGTAGCCCGAGGCGTCCTGCACGATGACCGGGAGCGGGGTGGCGGCCAGCAGGGCTTCGTAGTAGGAACGGACTTCCGCCTCCCCGGGCGTGCCATCCACCGGCGGGATGGCCATGAGGGCGGAGGCCCCGGCGGCCAAGGCATCACGGGCGTAGGCCACGGCCGCGCCGGCCGAGTCCGCCCCGACGCTCATCACGACCGGACCCCGGTCCCGGGCGGCCGCAATGACAACCCGGGACAGCGTCCGTCGCTCGTCGGGGGTCAGGCGCAGGAGGTCGGAGGCCAGCGCGATCCCGCAACCGTGCGCCCCCGTCTCGAACACCCAGTCCACCTCGCGCCGGATGGCGTCGAGGTCCAGCGACCCGTCCTCGCGGTAGCCGGTGTGCAGAATGGGGATGACCCCGCCCAGCGGCGGGGTCATGGCCAGCGGGCGGAGAGGGCGATCCGGCCGGACGGGTGAAAGGTCACATACACACTGCCGCCGACCAGGTCGGGAACCAGCTTGCGCTCGAGGTCCAGGTTCACGAACAGTCCCGAGCCGTCCGTGTACCGCACGTGCATGGTCTGTTCACCATGCACGGCCGCCCACTCGGCAAAGGTATACCCGTTCGTGAAAATCTCGTAGGAGAGCTTGCCCTCACCGTAGTCAAGCGAAAAGTTTGTGAGGTTGGCACCGGTCTTGTTGATCACCACCAGCCAGAGGGAATCAGCCGGTGGCCGGTGACACCCCGCCGTCGCCAGCAGGGCGGCGACCGCGAGCGCGCGGGCGCTCATCAGCCGCTGCTCCCGGTACGGGGAATCTGGTCGATGGGCAGTCCCAGTTCCTCGATCACCTCGCCTTCCCCGCCATGGCGTGTGTGCCCTTCGTA
>JAHFSL010000059.1 GCA_023265785.1 Candidatus Coatesiibacteriota bacterium
CACCTGGGCTTTGGTGATGGGATCAATGGAATAGAACGTCGGGTGGGCCGCCATCTCCGAGGAGGTGGCCTTCCCCAGCGCGGAGACATTGCCGTACAGCAGGTAGTAGAACTTGCCCTCGGGAGCCGGCAGGTAGCGCGGTGCGGGTCCGGCGAGGGCCGCCGCGGTGGACAGGGTCGACCAAGCAACGAGGAGGGCCCGCAGGGACATCGCGGGGTATTTTAGCGCAAGCGCCGCCACGTGCGGTGACACGGACAAAGGCTGTCCCGGCAAGGGTTTTACCGGCGCACGAGCCGGGCCAGGACCTCCACATGCGGTGTTTGGGGGAAGAAATCGAATGGAATCGCGGTTTCCAGCCGGTAGTCGCGGGACAGCTGGCCCAGGTCCTCGGCCAATTTCTTCGGGTTGCACGACACGTAGACCATGACCGGTGGTGCGGTCCGGAGAAGCTGGGCGGCCATCTTGGGATGCATCCCCGCGCGGGGGGGGTCCAGCAGAACCGCCCACTTGTCGGCCATGAAGGAAAGGTTGGAGAACCGCCGGAGGAACACCAGCGAGTCCTCGGCGAGGAACTGCACCCCGGACCGGCCGTTGCGCGCCGCATTCGCCGTGGCATCCGCCACCGCGGCGGCTTCCAGCTCCACGCCGATAATCCGCTCCGCACACCCGGTGAGCCCCAGGGACAGGCCACCCACGCCGCAATACAGGTCCAGCAGGACGGGCCAGCCGGTCCCCAGCATCATCCGCGCGCGGTCGGCCAGCCGTTCCGCCATCTCGACGTGGGGCTGGAAGAATGCATACGGGGAGAGCCGGAACGTGCATCCGGACAGCCGCTCCTCGAACCACGGCTCGCCCAGGACCGTCCGGCGGATCTCCCCGACCGCCAGGTCCGCCTGCCGGTCCGTCACGCTCCACAACAATGAAGTGACGCCCAGCGGCTTGAGGCGCGTCCCGAGATCCTCCAGGGCCACCGTGAAGGCGGCCTCGTCCGTGGGGGGAGCGGTCACCAGGATCACCAGCCGCTGGCCCGTGCGCTTGCCCTCACGGACCGTCACATAGCGCAGGAGCCCCTCGTGACGGCGGAGGTGGTAGGGCGGCAGGGCGTGGGCGGTCGCCCAGCCGCGAGCGGCGGCCAGGATCGGCGCCACCGCCTCGCTCATCAGGAAACATTCCTCCAGCGTCACCACCCCGTAAAACCGCCCCTTCCGCCGCAGCCCCAGCGCCACGCCGTCCCGGTCGAACCCGAAGGCGCACTCCATCTTGTTGCGGTAGTACCAGGGCGACGGGCTGGGCACGATCGGTTCCAGGACATCCGCATACGGGCCGAGCACCGTGCGGAGCTCCTCCATCTTGCGATCCAACTGCGCCTCATAGGTCTGGTCCTGCCGGGCACACCCGCCGCACCACCCGAAATGCCGGCACCGCGGCGCCGTGGCGCCGGGCAGGACGGGCGCGGCGCCGGCGTCCGCGGAGGGTGGGATGGACGCATCCGGCATTTCGGGAAGGTTCATCGGGCCCCATGATATCATCGGCTTCGTGGACCAGTCGTTGGGCCCGTCGTCGCTCCTCGCCCAGGTGAGCACGCTCCGGTTTCCCCCCGCGCCACTCAACGCGGCGCACTACCGCGAGGTCTTCAACCGCCTGTCCGCGGTCGGGACCTTCAACTTCGCCGTGGCCGGCGATGGCGTCGAGCTCGCGACACCGCCGCGCGAATCCGGCGACGCGATGAAGGTCACCATCGGGCGCGACGCGGTGCAGGTGAGCTTTGATCCCACTTCCAAGTCCGCGGATTTTGCGGCCGAGGAACTGCTGGTGATCCTGAAAGAGGTCGCGGCCGTCCTGCCGATCCCCGTCTTTGTCCACCAGACCCATGTCCTGCGCAAGCTCTTTCCCTTGGGGGGCCCCCACCCCGACGCGCGCGCCTTCCTCCTGCAGGGCGTGGTCAGCCTGCCCCAGGAGCGGCTGGCGTCCTGGAAGCGCGGCTTTGCCGCGGTGGGACTCCGGTTTGTCTTTGCCCCCCAGCAGATGAACGACCTGTCGGCGCACGACCTCAAGATCGAGTCCTTCCTTCCCGACCCCGCCAAGCTGTTTGTCGAGGACACCGCGTCCTTCCTCGTGCCCATGCCCGCCGGCCAGTGGGACCAGCTCAAGGACCACCTGGCCGAGGCCAACCGGTTCCTGGACGACTACACGGCCACCCTGCTCCGGGGACGCCTCTCCCCCGATGCGTAGCGCTGTGCCACCCCAACCCACCCGGGAGGTCCCTGATGCCCCAGATCCATATTGATATGCCCACCCATCTCAACTACCTGGCCATTGCCGTCTGCGGTGGGGTGAATTTCCTCATGGGGGGGGTCTGGTACTCGGCCCTGTTTGGCAAGGCGTGGCTCAAGGCGACCCGGGTCAATCCCGACGCGCTGAACCGGTCGGGGGTGGGCGCCCGGTATGCCACGGCCTTTGCGGGCGGCCTGGTGGTGGCCCTCTGCCTGGCCTACCTCCTCAAGCTGACCCATGCCGGCACCACCACCGAGGCCCTGCGGACCGCGTGGACAGCCTGGTTCGGGTTCACCGTGGTCGCGACGCTCGGCGACTACACCTTCCTGTCCCGCGGCGCAACGCTCTTCGCCATTAATCACGGGCTGTCGCTCGTCAACGTGACCGTCAACGCGCTCATCCTCTCCGGCTGGCGCTGACCCTGACGCCCCCCCGGGGGCCGGGCTACCCTCCGCGGGTCATGAGGAAGATACGGTAGGTCACGCTCTCGCGGAAGGTCGTGGGATTGAATTGAGCCGCCCACCCCTCGGTCATCCGGTGCCGGACGGCCCGCAACCGGGATCCGAACAGGAAGCGCGTCAGGCCTGACAGGAGGGGCATCCGCTCGCGCGCAATCTCCCCCACCGCATCCACCGCGGGCGACACCCAGTCCCGGTGAAATGCCGAGAGAAACTCAACCGTGGGCAGGGCATGGGCGGTGATGTCCTCATCGTGCGCGACCCGGAACCCCCCGGATGCCGCGGCGGCGCGGAACGCCGCCTCCTCGTGCGGGTTCCCGAAAAACTCCTTGCCCGGCTTGCGGAACCAGTCCGCCACGAGCACGGCGCCCCCGGTCCCCGGGCCCAGGGCACGCGCGCAGTTGGCAAAGAATCCGTCCAGCTTCACGTATTGGGCGCTCTCGCTGAACAGCACCAGGTCATAGGTCCGCGCCGGCACGAAGGCCTCAAAGGTCACCGGGTGGAACGGGACCCCGGGCAGGATCCTGGCGAAGACGTCCTTCTGGTAGGGATCGGGATTCACGCCTTCCACCCCAAATCCGGCCTCGGCCACCATCTTCGTCCCCGATCCAATGCCGCACCCGACATCCAGGACGGATTTTGTCCCCGCCGGAATCCTGGTCAGGAGGTGGCGGGTGAACTCCCGCTGGGCCTCCTTGGCCCCCTCGTAGGTCAGCGGGGCGCCGGGCTCCGATCGACCCAGGTGCAGGTGATCCATCCGGAAGACCCGGTGGACAAGCATGAGGTCAATATCGGCGACGGCGTGGCTCACGAAGGTGCCATTATCCTACATTCTCCCGTTCGACGGTCCGGACGGATTTCAGGCGTGCTCAATGGCGTAGGATTGTGTTTAGGATGGCCAACGGGCTGCGTACCCACACCATCACTCTCCGGGGACTTCGGATCACCCTGCGCCCACTCACCGGGGCGGACTATCCGCTCATCGTTCCGTGGTACCAGGATCCGGAGGTGCTCTTCTTCTCCGAGGGCGCCGAGGTGCATTCCTACTCCCCATCCGAAACGATTTCCATCCTGGAGGAGATTTCCCAAACAGCCCACTGCTTTATGATCGAGGCCGGCGGCCGACCCATCGGCGAGATCGCCTTGCAACGGATGAATCTTCCCCTTCTCCTGGCCCGCCACCCCGGCCGTGATGTCCGCCGGATGCCGGTCACCATCGGCGAGAAGGGATGCTGGGGAAAGGGGTTCGGCACCGAAGCCATCCGCCTCCTGACCCGATTCGCGTTCACCGATGAGAAGGTCGACATTCTGTATGCGGTGGGGATTGGCAGTTACAATCCCCGCAGTCTGCGGGCGTTCGCCCGGGTGGGTTTTTTGGTGGACGGGAGCCAGCCCTCCACCCACCACGGCGCGGCGACGATAGATTACGATCTTCGGCTTGATCGCTCCTCGTGGACGGACCTCCCTCCACCTGGAACGGGCGTACAATCACCATTGAGATGAAATGAATTCCATTAACGAGCCCGATGCACCCGCTCCCAAACACTACTTTCCGAATGATCGAATCATGATGAAGGTCAAGGCGGTCGCGAGTGACGCTGAAGCAAAGAATCCTGTCCTCATTCTTACGGATTCCAAGGAGTACATCTTTCTTCCTGTCTGGATTGGAGCGTTCGAAGCGAAGGGCATCACGGATGCGCTCGAAGGTGCGATTCATCCCAGACCAATGACGTATGATCTCTTCAAATCAGCGCTTCAGGGGATGGGCAGAACCGTCTCCGAAGTTGAAATTTACGACCTCAAGGATCAAACATACTTTGCACGCCTCACGCTCAGCGATCCGGCGGGAGTCTCAACAAGCCTCGATGCCCGGCCTTCGGATGCAGTGGCCCTGGCCCTCGGAAGTGGAGCGGAAATATTTGTGAACAAGCATGTGGCCGAGCGAGCGTGCATTCCTGACAAGAGCAAGATTCACGACGAGTCAACAAGACTTGGGGGCCCCGTCCCAATCGAATAATCGTCCAGCCCAAGAGGGCCAGATATCGTCGGAATCCGGGTCCCTGCCGGCAGGAAACACCGCGGTCAGCCGGAGATGGCGGCGGACAGGATGGTCAGCCCCTCGTCCAGCTCCGCGTCGGTCAGGGTGAGCGGGGGCGTCAGTCGGATCACGCGCTCGTCATGCAGGGCGCACCCGATGAGGAGCCCACGCTCGCGGCACCGCGTCACGACGAGGCGGGCCTTCTCGCGCGTCGGCAGTTCGAGCCCCACCAGCAGACCCTTGCCCCGCAAGGCGGTCAACCAGCCCACCGACTTCAGTTTCTCCATCGCGTCCCGCAACCGGATCCCGAGTACGGCGGCGCGGGCCGGAAGGCCCTCGGCCAGCGTGAGGTCCAGCGCCGCCAGCCCGGCCGCGCAGGACAGCGGGTGGCCGCCAAAGGTGGTGAGATGCGAGAGCGGCGGATCGGTCGCCAGCGTCTTCATGATCTTCCGCGGTGCGACGAACGCACCCAGCGGCAGGCCACCGCCCAGCGCCTTGGCCAGCACCAGGATGTCCGGCACGACCTGCCAGTGGCTCCCGGCCCACAGGGTCCCGGTGCGCCCCAACCCGACCTGCACTTCATCGAAGATCAGGAGCGCCCCGACCTCGTCGCACTTGCGACGCAGGGCGGGAAGGAATTCATCCGGGGGAACCCGCACCCCGCCCTCGGCCTGGATCGGTTCCACGATCACGGCCGCCGTCCCGGGATTCACCGCGGCCAGCCCCTTCTCGTCACCGAACGGCCGGAAGGCGATGCCCGGCAGGAGCGGGGCAAAGGGCGTGCGCAGGGCCTCAACGCCCAGGACCGAGAGCGCCCCGTAGGTGTCCCCATGGTACGACCCCTCGAAGGCGACGATCCGTTGGCGACCGGTTGCCTTGCGGGCCAGTTTCAACGCCCCCTCCACACCTTCCGCGCCGGAATTGCCGAGGTAGACCTGGGCGTCGGAAAACGGCGCGAGGGCCGCCAGCCGTTCGGCCAGCCGGACCGGCGCCTCCTGCATCCACTCGCCGAACACCATGACATGCAGGTGGCGATCCAGTTGGGCGCGAACGGCATCCAGGACGGCGGGGTGCCGGTGGCCGGTGTTGCACACCCCGATGCCGGCCAGGAAGTCGAGGTAGACCCGGCCGTCGGAATCGGTGACCCGTGCCCCCAACGCCGAGCCCACTTCCAACCCGTCGGGATCGGCGGAGGTCTGGGCGAGGTGGGCGCGGAAGGGATCATGAAGGTGCGGCATGACTACGCCTCCAGCCGGGTCCAGCGCAGGTGGCGCCGGAAGGGCGAGACCCCATCGGCCGCCCAGTCCACGGGCGGCGCCTGCAGGCGCCCGAAGGGTACGATCCGGGTGACGCCGACGGCGGGAAGATCGGCCGCGAGCGTTGCACGGCGCCGGTCGGGCGCCGCCAGCGCCACCGCGTGGGCCCGGACGGGCAGGGCCGCCAGCCGCGCGGAAAGCCCCGCCAGGTCATCCACGGGGCTCGCCCACACGGTCCTTACCAGTGCAGCGTCCGGGGGCGGAATCTCCTCGTCATAGATGACGGTCCAGTCGAGCCCCGCCGGGGAGGCGAGGCAGGCCGCGGGCCGCCCCGCCAGTGCACGGGCCCGTGCCCGCGCACGCCAGGACTGGGTGACCGCGGCCGCATCACGATCGGGCCGCCCCGGCGGCAGGTTGGCGGAAGCCCCGGCCAGCGCCTGCGCCAGCGCCGTGACCGCTTCGCGCGGATTCATCAGCCCGTCCCGCTCGATGAACACGCACGAGAGCGAGAGGCACCCGCGCCCGTCGTACAACAGGGCATCCCGCGCCGCCGCGCCCGCCACCGGCTCCAGCCGACCGGGCGCCAGCGTTTCGCGGGCGATGGCACCCGCCGCGGTGCGCGGGCCGTGAACCGAGCGGGTCGCCCCGGCGGGCGTGCGTGCCAGGATGCCGGCGACCGCCGCACCGCCGCCGTACACGAAGACCGCTTCCGCCTGCCCCATGGCTTCCGCCTCAATGGCCGCCTCCCCCCCCGTCCAGGGCAGGACGGCCAGCGCCTCCCCGAGTGCCGGACACCGGCGGGCCAGCGCCGCCGCGAACAGCGGCGCGGTCAGCGGATCATCCGTGGCGGGCTTGAGCAGGCAGGGAGTGCGCATCAGCAGGCACGCCGCCAGCCCCGGCAGCCAGACCAGCGGCACGTTCCCCGACAGGATGTGGACGGCCAGCGCCGGCCCGGTCGCCCGCACCGGCGCGCCGCCGGGTCCGGGCACGAATTTCTCGAGCGCCTCCACCGGCGTCACCTCGGCGTTCAGCCAGGCCCGGAGTGCGGCCCCCGTCATGACTTCCAACAGGGGGGTGTACGGGGCGGAAGCGCGCGGGAGGCCGGTCGCAGCGCAAAAGGCCGCTTCGGCTGCCTCACGATCGGGGGCGTCCGGCCGCATCCACCCGGCCACCGTCTCCTCGAGGGCGTGCAGGATGGTGTCCGTGGAGAGCGCCAGCAGGCCCGGACGCGCGGCCCGCAGGTGGGCCGTGGCCGTCATCACGAGCGCAGGGCTGGTGTCGGGCACCTCGACGATGCCCTCCCCGGTGTCCCGGAAGGTTGCGGCCGGCGCCGGCAGGCCTGGAGGGAGCCAGAACCCGCGCCGGGCCGCCGTCATGTGGCCGCCCCGCGGGAAAGCAATTCCGCGAAAGTCAGGCCGCACCCCCGGGATTCCGCATCGCGTGGCCGGCCGGCCAGCCCGAACCCGTCCCCCTCGGCCCACCCCAGGTCCTCGGTCAGCACCGCGCAGACGCTCCCCACATTCGCGAGATCAAGGAATTGGAGAAGCCCGATGGCGCCCGGCGCCGATGGCGCCAGCGTGACGGGGTCCACCACCGTGACCCGGACCCACGGCGGAACCACCTTGATCCGGGGGCCCGGGGCATTCGGCACGGGATGCACCAGGCAGTCGTCGTAGGCCTGCGAGCACAACTCCGTCATGCCGTACTCGTTGAGACACCGTTCCGGGGGAATCCCCAGGATCGCGGCCACCCGGGCATAGACGGCCGCCTGGAACGCCGCCGGCGGCTCGGGCACCGGCCGCCGGGTTCCCTTCTGGCCCCCGGTGTCCACCAGCCGGCTTCCGCCGGGCAGGTCAAGCCGCAGGCTCGTCGCATCGCAGTAGTCCAGGAACGCGAGCAAGGCGGCCGTCGTCGCCGCAATCAGGACCGGACCCGACCCGCGCCGGGCGTCGAGGAGCGCCCCGGCTAGCCGCTCGGCCTCCAGCCCGCCGGCGCCCACGAACCAGCCCGAGCCCGGTTCGCCGCGCTCCTCGACGATCCAGGCCAGCATCCGCGACAGGGACGAGTGCGGCCGGAGCGCGGGCGGGGGGGCCAGCACCAGGGTGCGCAGGGGCCAGCCCTCCACCAGCACGCACCGGGCGAACCAGCCCAGTGCCGCGGCGCGGTAGGGCGCCAGCGAGGGCAGGAGATGGCGGCCCCGGCCCGCCCCCGTGGTGCCGGAGGTCCGGAATTCGGCGGCGGGGATCCCGCAACAGAATTCCAGCTCCTTGAAGGCCGCCACCGGGACGGCCGGAATGTCCTCCCGGCGGGCCACCCGTCCCGGCACCGACCCGGTCGCCTCACACCAGCGCCGGTAAGCATCGTTGCGGGCGACCTGGTGGTGGAAGATCTCGAGGGCCAGGACGTCGAACCCCCCCGGGTCGGGCGCCTCTATATAGGAAAGGACGCGTTCCTCGGGGGTCATGCGGGCGGCCTGGGAACCGGCGCCCAACCCGCCGTCAGTCGACGGCGGTGAAGAACTCGGGGACGGCGATGAGGAGCATCGAAAGCAGGGCCAGCACGATGCCCGCCAACATGAGGAGCGGCCACACCGCCTTCGTGCGCTCGGACTCGACCTGGGTCGCCTGCCAGGACGACCAGAAGAGGAGCGCGGTCCCACCGAGCAATCCCAGGTGCCACCAAGGCCCGCCGCGAAGCATATCGGAAGCATATTACCATGAGAAGATACGCGCGACGGTGCCCATCCCGAGTCCGGTTGTTTCCCTGCTGGCGCTGGCGGCCCTCGCGGCGCCCGCGGCCCGGGCCGCATCCGTCGCCACCATCACCGCCCTGACCCTGGTTCCCGGACCGGGGGCCGGGAGTCTGGACGTTGGCGCGACCATCCGGAACACCGGCCCGACGTCACCCCGGTGCGCGCTCACGCTGGCGGTCGGCAACCGGCGGACCACCATGGTCGTCACGCTCCTGCCGGCGCCCGGTGACGGTTCCTCGACCCGCATCGAAGCCCGGCTGACCCTTCCCGAAGTCCGGGCGTGGTCGCCCGAACGGCCCGCCCTGTATCTCCTCAATGCGACCCTGGAAAGCGGCGGGCGGACCGTGGACCGGCGGGCCGTGCCGTTCGGCCTGCGGACCCACGCCTGGCGGGACGGTCGGCTCACGCTGAACGGGATCCCCTGGCCCGTGCGCGGCGCAGTACCGGCGGCGGGGGCAGGCATCGCCGACCTGGCCGCCCTCCAGCGCGCGGGATACAACCTCGTCCGCCTCGCCACGGACCCGGCCGCCGCGGCCCTGCGCGACTGGTGCGACCACCACGGCCTGCTCGCGCTGGGGGACGGGACGGAGCCGGACAGCGCCCAACATCCCGCCGAGGTGGGTCCCGGGGCGCC
>JAHFSL010000432.1 GCA_023265785.1 Candidatus Coatesiibacteriota bacterium
GGCCGGTATTTCCCGCTCGGGCTGGGATACATCGCCGCGGTGCTCAAGCGGGGGGGCCACGAGGTCATCTTTTTGGACCCGGAAGCCCAGGACATCCCGGATGACCGGGTCGCCGCCCGGCTGGCCGCCTTCAGCCCCCAATTGGTGGGGATCTCCTGCGCCACCCCCAGCTTCCCCAAGGCCCGGCATTACGCCGGTATCGCCAAGCGGGTGGCCCCGGGCTGCACCACGGTGGTCGGCGGGGTGCATGCAACGGCCATGCCCGAAGCGGTCCTGCGGCAGGCGCCGGAATTTGACCTGGCCGCGGTCGGCGAGGGCGAGGAATCCATGCTCGACCTGGCCGCTGCCATGGGGGGCGGGACGCTCACCCGCGATGTGCTGGGGCCGATGGGCGGCATCGCGTTCCGGGATGGCGACCGGGTGCAGGCCAACCCCAAACGCGAATGGATGCGCGACCTGGACGAGCTGCCGTTCCCCGCGCGCGAGCTCGTGGATTTTGACCTCTACGTGCCGCACGCGCACAACCGGCGCGGCCGCCGGGCCACCACCGCGATCACCAGCCGGGGCTGCCCCTACCAGTGCATCTTCTGCGCGTCGCACCTGGTGCTCGGCTATCCCTTCCGGTCGCACAGCCCGGAATACATCGTGGACGAGATGGAACACCTCAACAAGGCCTACGGCGTGGACCAGATCGTATTCAACGACGATGTGTTTACGATGGACAAGCGGCGCGATTACCGGATCTGCGAATTGATCCTCAAGAAAAACCTTAAAATGTCGTGGTTTTGCTTCGCGCGTGTGGATTCAGTGACCAAGGACATCCTCGAAGTCATGAAGCGGGCCGGCTGCTTCTCGGTCGGGTACGGCGTGGAGTCGGGCGACCCCGGGATGCTGAAGACGATCAAGAAGAAGATCACGATCGAGCAGGTGCGGCAGGCCCTTGGCTGGTCCAACGAAGTGGGGATCAAGAGCCAGTGCTTCTTCGTGTTCGGCAACCCGGGCGAGACGGCCGAGACGGTGGAGAAGTCCATCAACTTCGCCATCGAGATCAAGCCCGTGATGGCGTTCTTCAACATGATGGTCCCCTACCCCGGCACGGAGGCGTACCAGTTGACCTACGGCAATGCCGGCGTGCCGCTGGAATCCGTCAAGTGGGAGGACTGGGTCGCCGTCGGCCCCACCTCCACCATCGAGGTGCCCGGGATCCCCTCCCTGGAGCGGGCGGTCGCGGAGGCCAATCGCCGGTTTTATCTGCGGCCGTCCCAGATCCTCAAGATGCTGCGGCATGTGACCAACCCCAACGAGCTCTGGCAGCTCTTCCGGGGCTGGTTCGCCCTGGGGATGCAGGTGATCTCCTGGCGCATCACAGCGTGGCTCAAGCCCCCCGCGCCGACCGAGCCCGGGGCGCCCTCTGGGCCGGGCAAGGAAGTGCCCGGAGCGCGAGAGCGCGGAGGGCCTCCGACAGCCAAGGCTCCCGCGATCGCCTGATCCGACCTGTCCGTCTTGTTCGTCATGTCTGTCCGGCCGTCTCGAATGTCAGGAATGACAAGGCAGACAGGACGGACGACGCGGACCGATCACCGCCACTTGCTTTCAATATGTAGGCCGCCTATGATCGTTGGGTCGTCGCCTGCGGACGATGATCGCGCTGGAATGACCGAGTGGCACCGGCATCCCGGCAAGAAATTCGAGACGCAAGGGAGAAGACGAACCCAATGCCGCTTCCCAAAGAACAAAAGTCCACGCTGATCGCCCAGTACAAGACCCACGACAAGGATACGGGCTCACCGGAAGTCCAGGTGGCCCTGTTGACCAAGCGGATCGAGTCGCTGACGGATCATTTCAAGGCCCACGCCAAGGACCATTCCTCGCGCCGGGGCCTGGTGAAACTGCTGAACCAGCGCCGCACCCTGCTGAACTACCTCAAGGTGCACAACTTCGACCGCTATCGCGCCGTCCTCGACAAGGTCGGGCTGCGCAAATAATCGGGGCGGCCCCAGGGGGGTCACGCCCAATTCACGCGACGACAACCGACTCAATCACACGACCCCTCGAGACTGCCGGCACCTGAGATCCGGCCGGGGTCGCCTTAAGGAGACTGAACGACCATGGCAGAGAAGCTTTCGATCCAGTTCGCGGACCGTCCCTTCACCCTCACCACCGGCCAATTGGCCACGCAGGCCGACGGCGCGGTCCTCGCCCAGTACGGCGAAACCGTCGTCCTCGCCGCGTGCGTCATGGCCCGCAAGGATATCGAGGGGAAGGACTTCTTCCCGCTGCTCGTGGACTACCGCGAGCGCACCTACGCCGCCGGCAAGATCCCCGGCGGCTTTTTCAAGCGGGAAGGCAAGCAGCGCGACAAGGAAGTGCTCTGCAGCCGGCTGATTGACCGGTCCCTGCGGCCCCTGTTCCCCGAGACCCTCCGCCGCGAGATCCAGGTGGATGTCTCGGTCCTGTGCGCCGACGGGGTGAATGACCCCGATGTGGTGGCGCTGAACGCCGCCGCTGCCGCGGTGCACCTGACCCAGGCCCCGTTTGCCGGCCCGGTCGCGGCCATCCGCGTGGCCCGGATCGACGGGCAGCTCATCGCCAACCCGACCTTCGAGCAGTCGGCCAAGTCCGACATTGACCTGGTGATCACGGCCAACGACAAGAAGATCGTCATGATCGAGGGCAGCGCCAACCAGGTCCCCGAGGCCGAGATCCAGGCGGCGTTCGAGTTCGCCCAGCGCGAGATTGCGCCATTGCTGGCGATGATGGAGACGCTCCGGTCCAAGGCCGGCAAGGCCAAGGTCGAGGTGCCCGAACCCCCGGCCCCACCGGCGGAGCTGGTCAAGGCCGTGAAGGCCGCCGCCTCCACCACGCTCAAGGCCGCGATGCAGAATTCCGACAAGCTGGCGCGCGAGGCCGGGACCGAGGCCGCGAAGGCCTCGATCAAGAAGGACCTTGGCGCGAAGTTCCCCGAGGCGGACAAGGCTATCGGCGGGCTCATCGCCGAGTTCGAGTGGGAAACCGTCCGTGACATGATCATC
>JAHFSL010000433.1 GCA_023265785.1 Candidatus Coatesiibacteriota bacterium
ACCTGGAACACGCCCTCGTGCTCGATCCCGCCTCCCCGGACTCCTGGCTGGCGCTCATCCGGTTACAGGAGGCCGCGGGCTCCGGGGATGCGAGCCTGTCCCGGCTGGAAACCGCTTTTTCCCGGTCGCCATTCGGGGAGGCAGCCTCCATCTCGGCAGCGCGCACCGCCATGGCGTCCGGCCGGCTCGCCACGGCCCGCCCGGCGATCCACCGCGTCCTCGCCGAGGTAGCCCTCGGACAGGCCGGAGCCCTGCCGGACAATCCGGAGGCCGATGGTCGCCGGTTGCATCTCCTGCGGCTCGCCGCCACGCTGGCCCCGGGCTGGCCCGAGGCGCCCCTGGCGGCGGCCCGCGCCTTCCAGGGTCGCGCCCGCTGGGCAGAAGCGGCCCCCTTCCTCCCGCTCATCCCCCGCGGCACGCCGGGACGGGCCCGGCTGTTCGTCGAACAGGCCGAGGCGGATCTGCGTGATGGCCGCATCACGCCGGCCCGTCCCCGGCTCGAGGAGGCCGTACGCGATGATCCCGCCCTCGCGGCCGGCTGGTTCTACCTGGGCCAGGCGGCACTGGCCATGGGTGACCGGAACGGTGCCCGCCGGGCGTTCGGCCGGTACCTTGCCCTTGAGCCGGATACGCCGCCCGCGGACCAGGTCCGCCGGGTCCTCGCCACGCTGGGGAGCACGCCATCGCGGCCCTGACGTTTCTCGGCGCGTTCTGGGTCTATCTCCACGGCGCGGCGCCGGGACTGGCCGGCGACGACGCCGGTGAGCTCACGATGGCCGCCCTCGCCCTGGATGTCACCCATCCGCCGGGGTATCCCCTGCTCTGCCTGGCCGGCCGGCTTGCTCTGCTGGTCCCCGCCGGATCTCCCGCGTTTCGCACCACCCTGCTCGCCTCGGCCTGCGCCGCCGCCGCCGTCGCGCTGGCCGGTGCCATTGCGCAGGCCCTCCTCCGACGGGTCGGCAAGGGGGGCGGGATGGCCTCCCTGCTCACGGCCGGGCTGACGGCGGGTCTCCCGGCCCTGTTTCACCAGGCGACCCTGACGGAAAAATACTCCCTGCACCTGATGCTGGCCCTGGTGGCCATCCTGCACTATGCGCGGGGCCGGCGGCCGTATGCGCTGGCCTTCACGATCGGCTTGGGGCTGGCGCACCACCCGCACGCCCTCTTCCTGCTTCCCCTCCTCTGGCCCCTCCGCGGTTCGGTTCGGCGGCCGCCTGAACTCGCACTCGCCGCAGTGCTGGTCCTCCTCCCCCTGTCCACCAAGGCGCTGTACCCGGCCATCCGGTCGCAGGCCGCCACCGCGGACCGGACGCTCTACGCCTGGGGGGAGCCGCGCACACTGTCCCCCCTCACCGGGTACCTCACCGTGCGCCAGTATCGAACCAGGTTCTCCACGACCCCCGCGGCGTTCACCGCCCGGCTCGGCGAACAGCTCGCCGGCTGGAGCGGGGAACTTCCGGGCATCGCGCTGATCGCCGCGGTCGTGGGGGCCTGGGGCCTCTGGCGCGCGGCGCCGGGACTCGCCGGGCCGCTCCTCCTGGTCCTCCCCGGCCACGCCTGGCTCGCCGGGACCTTCGCCCTGCCCCTCCATCTCGCCGGTGCCCTGCACCTGGTCCCGCTCGTCCTGGCCGCCATCGCCGCGGGACTGGCGCCCGCCCTCCTGCCGTGCCTGCTCGGACCCGCGCTGGCGGGCGGACTGGCCCTGGCCGGCTGGCACCACGCCCTCGCCGTGATTCCCCCGCTCTCCAAATCGCGGGACACAATGGTCTGGGACGCGAACCGGTCCATGCTGGCCCTGTGCCCCCCGCACGCCATCCTGCTGGCCGGGATGGATAACGACCTCTTCCCGCTTCGTTACTTCACGGGACCCCTCAAGGTGCGGCCGGATGTCACCCCCGTGGACCCCCCGGGCCAGACCAAGTTTTCATCCTGGCGACTCATGTTTGCGCGCACCGTCCCCGACGGGGAACTTCCCCCGGGTCCTGACGCCGGGTCCTCCGAGGCGTGGCATGCGCTGGATTCCGCCCGGGGTCCCCGGTGTCTCGTCGTCAGCGGATTTCTCGAATCCGTGGTCCCCTGGCTTCTCCGGTTCGATGGGCCCGTCGGAAGGCCCGCCGCGCGCTGGTGCGGGACCGAGCCGTCCATGGCCCGATCGGCCCGCCACTGGGACCGGCTGGCCCTGCGCAGCCTTCGCGCGCCCGCCGCCGCGACAGCGCGTGGCGCGGCCATCACTGGTGTCTACGCCGCCACGCTGGCCGCCGAGGCCGCCCGCGCGCTCGCCGGGGGTCGCCTCGAGGACGCCGCCGCCCTGGCGGCCGTCGCGCGGATGCGGCTTTCCCACGAGCCCGCCGCCTGGCAAGTGATCGGGGCCCTCGCCCTGGCCCACAGCCGACCGGGGGAAGGGGTCGCGGCCCTGGTTCGTGCGGCCGGGCTTGCCCCGGAACAGCCGGAGGGCTGGGCGCGGGCCGCCCTCGTGACGGAAGGCCTGCACGACTGGCCGGCGGAAGCCGACATCGCCGACCGGGCCGCCGCCGCGCTCGCGGGACCCGAGGGCGAGGCCCTGCGCCATGCGGCAACCCTCCTGCGTTGCGGGCCGGTCCCCGGGTGTGATCCGGCCGCGGGAACGGCCGCGGTGCGGTCCGCGCTGGCGATCGCCATCCGCCGCGCCGCGGACCGCGAAGAAGCCTCCGGACCGGCCCACTCGCCCCGCGCCACCGCCCTCCGGACGCTCGCCGATCGACTCGCCGCCTCCCCGGCCCGGGGAAAGGAGCCATCCCAACCCGGCGTACAATGACCGTATGCTAATTCGGCCGGTTGCCGCGCTCCTGACGGGCTTGCTCGCGGCGGGACCATCTGCCGCCGGGACGCCGCTGGCAGACCGGTTCGTCTGGCTCTTCGGTCTGGACCTGGAATCGCCGGCGGGCGTGGTGCAGGCCGAGAAGATTCTCGCCGACGGGGCGGCACACGGGATCAACGGTGCGGTCCTTTCCATCGAATTGAAGGGGCTGACGGACCAATCCGG
>JAHFSL010000434.1 GCA_023265785.1 Candidatus Coatesiibacteriota bacterium
CCCAGTCAAAATCCACCTCGGGATCAGCGACCCGGCGCGGCGGGCCGGCGAGCGTGGGGTTGGCGAAGTACTCGCCCGCGAGCCCGTCGCCCTCGGGCAGGATGTCGAACCGGGCCGGCGCCATGACATTCGGGCTCCACGCCCGGTCGCGGATGTTCCGCACATCGAGCCGCGCCCGCACCCGGGGGTCCAGCGCGCGCGCCAGCTCAATGGTCACCGTCCGGCCATCCGGCTCGATCCCGATCCGGTCCATGGGCACCACGGGGTACATCGAATAGTTGGCCCCGTCCCTGGCCCAGCCGGGATCCACGGGCTCGGAGAAGGCCACGGTCAGCACGGTCCACGGGGTCTGGCGGCTGGGGACCGATCTTAGGACGGCCGTCACGGTCGGCGGGACGGTATCAGGATCCACGAACAGCGTCACCCCCGGCGTCTCCAGCCGGCCGTAGGGCGTCTTCACGAGGCAGGAAATCAGCAGGCGATCGGCCGAGCGGGGGGCGGCGGCGACGATGAATTCCGGCCGGGTCGCGCCCGGGATGTCCTGCGCGGCGCGCCGCCACTGGTACTCGATGGGGCCGGTGCCGCCGGCACGCACCGCGAAACGGGCCTCCCGTCCCTCCATCACGCGGACGGAGGCCGGTGCCCGGCGGATGATCGGGACCCGCGGCATCCCGCCCCAGGTGGAGGGAAACGGCCCGAGCCGCACGGCCAGCGTCCCGCCCTTGATGAGGTCGCCGTGGTCCACATGGGGGCCGTCCAGCGCCTTCCGGTTCCAGGTCGCCTCCTGGATGTAGGGGTTCGCCCCGGCGGCGCCGTCGGCCAGGAGGGTGATCTTCTTCCCCGGCCAGGTGCCCTCCTCGGGAACGATCTCGGCCTTGTCGAAGACCGGGCTGGCCAGCTCGTAGCGGCCCGACCCGGGGCAGGTGGGGTAGAGCCCGAGCATGGCCCAGACGATCCAGGCGGAGGTCGTCCCCGCATCGTCGTTGCCCGGGAGCCCGGCCGGCCCGGTCCTGAAGGACTTCTGCAGGGCTTCGCGGACGGTCCGCTGGGTGCGCCACGCCTCGGCGCCCACGAAGTCGAAGAGCCACGGGGTGTGAAAGTCCGGCTCATTGCCGAGCGTGAAGGACCCGCGATCCAGGAAGGCCTGGAGGTGCTCGACGAAATCGTCCGGGCCCCCGTGCGCGGCGATGAGTCCCGCGGGGTCCTGGGGGACCGAGAACGCGTAGGTCCACGCGGAGCCCTCGACGAATCCCGGGCCGCCGCCGCCCGACCAGCCGCCCGGCGTGTCCTGGATGTCCGGGTTGAACGGCTCAAGCCATGCGCCGCCCCTGAGCCGCGGCCGGAAAAACCCGGTTCCGGGGTCGAACACCGCCCGCCAGGCGCCGGAGCGTCCCGCGAAGGCCCTGGCATCGTCCGCCAACCCCTGCCCCTCCGCCCACCGGGCCAGGTGCCAGTCGGCCAGCGCGTACTCCTGCAGGGTGGACACGGGTCCCCACACCCACTCGCCGCCCGTGTCGTCATAGGGAAGAAACCCGTAGCGGGCGTAGGCGGCCAGCCCGGGGCGCAGGGGGCCGGGCTCGAACCCCGCCCGGCGCGCCGCGGCCCAGGCGGCCGGCGCATCGAAGGCGCGCAGGCCCTTGAGCCAGGAGTCGGCGACCACGATGGCGGCGGGATCGCCCACCATGACCCGCGTCTCGTTCCCGGCCAGTTCCCACTTGGGCAGGGCGCCGGTGTCGCGGGCGAACCCGGCCATCGAGTCGAGCATGGCGGTCTGCCGGTCGGGCCAGACCAGCGTCAGCAGGGGATGGACCGTGCGGTAGGTGTCCCAGAGCGAGAACACCGTGTACCGCGGCCGGACACCCGCCAGCGGGGGCGACCCGGTCCGGCCCGGGTAATCGCCATTCACGTCGGAAGAAATGTTGGGGTGGATCAGCGCGTGGTACAGCGCGGTGTAGAAAATGATCCGCTGGTCGGGGGTGCCGCCCTGCACCCGGATCCGGCCCAGTTCCTTTTCCCACGCCCCCCGCGCCGCGGCCCGCACGGCGTTGATGTCCCACCCCGGCATCTCCGTCTCCCGGTTCTCCCGGGCGTTCTCCGTGCTGACATACGAGACGCCGACCTTGACGAGCACGGCATCGCTCCGGCGGGTGGCCCAGCCAAAGGCCACGCCGCAGTCCCGGCCGGCGGCGGCGGTGGCCGGCGAGAGGAGCGCCCCGTTCCAGGTGCTCGCGGAGAGCGCGGGGCGGCTGAACGCGGCGGCGAAGTAGACCCGCGCGCGGGTTCCCGACCCGCAAAAGTTTCCGGCATCGCTCCAGCCCTCGACCTCGGTGGCCGAGACGATCCGGACGGCCGCCAGGAACGGGGTGGTGCCGGCGGGCAGGTCGGGGGAGAGCCGGTGGCCCGCATCGAGGAAGATCCGGGCGTCGCCGTTGGGCCGGGGGGGAAAGGTGAACCGGAGGAGCCCGACCCGGGCCGTGGCGGTGGCCTCCGCCGTGATCCCGAATGAGGCGAGGTCGGTCCGGTAGGCACCGGGCGAGGCCCGTTCGTTCTCCAGCCGGGATTTCCAGGCATCAGGTGAAGGGGCCACCGATCCGACCGCCGCCGCGACCAGCACATTGCCCAGATCGGGACAGCCCGTGCCGGAAAGGTGGACATGGCCGAAGCCGTACAGGAATTGCCCTTCCTTGAGGTATCCGGAGGGTGCGGTCAGCGCGGTATGCGGCGAGACCGACACCAGGCCCCAGGGGACCTGGGCGCCCGGGTAGGTGTTGCCGCCGCCGGTGGTCCCAATGAATGGGTCCACCAGCGGCACCAGGGGGTCGGCCGCCTGCAGGGAACCGGCGAGGAGGAGCCAGGGGAGGATCAACCGGCGGCCCATGATGACCACCAGCCTAACACCGAACCCGGCCGGGGACCGGCCGGCATATGGGCGGTCAGCGCGTCAGGAGGAGCGTTTCGGCGGGAAGGATGACCTCGGCGGCGGAGGCCTTGGCCCGGCCCGTCAAGGTCCGCGTCAGTC
>JAHFSL010000435.1 GCA_023265785.1 Candidatus Coatesiibacteriota bacterium
GGCCCGCACGGCAGGAGCGTCAGGTTGGCGATGCCCGACGGGACATGCCGTGGCGCCTCGGCCCCGTTGGACAGGTACCGGCTCAGCCCCGCCTCGGCCTCCACGCCAAAGATCCGGTGCACCATCGGCTTGCGCAGATCGCCGTCAATCAGCAGGACCTTCTCCCCCGCCCAGGCGTAGGCACGGGCCAGGTTGGCGGCGATGAATGATTTGCCCTCGGCCTCCAGCGTGCTGGTGACCTGGATCACGGTGGGGCCGGTGACATGGGAAAGCCGGAAGGAGACCGCCGTGCGCAGGTTGCGGAACGCCTCCACCGCGCTGGCGTCCGGCCCGGTCCAGATGGCGTCGTACCGGTCCGGCCGCTCCCCGGACAGCCCCTCGAACAACGGGACCGACCCCAGCGCGCGCACGCGCAGGAACCGCTCGATGTCCTCCGCACTGCGCAGGGTCAGATCCCACCGGTCCACCAGCACCGCCAGCCCCACGCCCGCGAGGATCCCGAGCACCAGCGCCAGCGCCAGCGCCCGGCGCCGGGCCGGCCGCGCCGGCAGGCGGGGCACCTGGGCGGGGTCCACGATCTGCACGCTGTTCCCCTTGAACTCCCCCGACAGCTGGATCCTGACGCTCTCCACGATGTGCCGAACCTCGCGCTCGATCTGCGCCTCGGTGGCCACGATGTGCGCGCGCAACTGGCGCATCCGGGGGTGGTCGGACTGGTACCGCTGGGAGAGTTCCGCCCACTCGCCCTTGCGGGTGGCCAGCTCCCCCTTCAACTGCTGGATGAGGGTGTTATTCACCACCGCGGGGAGCGATTCCATTGTCGCCGCGCCCGCCTTGCCGTCGAGCGACTTCAGCAGTTCGCGGGAGAAGTAGAGCTTGTTCTCCAGCGCCGCCTCGATGTACCGGCGCGCGAGCGTGTTGGCGATGGCCGCCGCCAGGTCCGGTGAATAGGCCGAGGCGATCACCTTGACGAGCCGGGTGCGCCGCAGGGGCTCGATGCGCAGGTGCGCCCGTTGCAGGGCGCCCGCCGGGTCCACCGCTCCGAACTCCGGGTTGGCGGCCAGGTTGAGTTCCACGGCCACCTTCTCGGCCAGCGTGCGGCTCTGGAGGATCTGGTACTGGGTCTGGTAGTAGTCGTCCTGCGTGCTGTCCAGCGCCACGCCCTCCTTTTCCAGCGAGTTCGTGCCGATCTTCTCGATCAGGATCAGCGCGTTGGCCTCGTACACGGGCCGCATCGCGAAGACCGCCAGCGCGGTGCCGGCCACCACCAGCCCGGCGCACGCCGCCGCCACCTGCCAACGGCGGATCACCGCCTGCCCGACGTAGCGCAGGTCCAGGTCGAACTCCAGCAGTCCGGGGGCGCCGGGCGGCGGGCTCGAGGGGGGGGGCGGGGAAAATTCCATGGGCGGGCCCTGGTTCAAGCCTATCACCTCGCCGGACGCCGGCCGAGCAGGCCCGTAAAATCGGCCGCGAACGCGGACCCCGCCCGGGTCAGCCGGAAGTCGGGCCGCCGGGCCGCCGCCATCGCGCTGTCGCGCATCAGCACCCGCCGCGCGGTGCGCATCAGGATCGCCAGGTCCAGCGCGGGGGACATGTGTTTCAGGTAGTACAGGTCGAACCGGAACTTCTCCAGCGAGTCGCGCGGGTTCTTGGTGGCGCGCCAGTTCAACTGCGCCCAGCCGGTGATCCCGGGCCGGACCAGGTGGCGGATGTGATAGTGCGGGATCAGCCGCTCGATCACCGCGACCTCGCGCGACCACTCCGGTCGCGGGCCCACCAGCGACATCTCGCCGCGCAGGACGTTCCACAACTGGGGCAGTTCATCCAGCCGGCACCGCCGCAGGCACCGGCCCAGCGGCGTCACCAGCCCCGCCTCCTCCGCCCCGCCGGTGAACGGCCCGCGCCGGTCCGCCCGCGGCCGCATCGTCCGGAATTTCCACATGGTGAACTCCCGGCCCATGAATCCGATCCGCCGCTGGCCGTAGAACACCGGCGCCCCGTCCAGGGCGCGCACCGCCAGCCAGACCAGCGCCAGTACCGGCGCGGCGACGGCCAGCAGGGTCAGGGCCACCACCGCATCCGCCGCGCGCTTCAACGCCATGTGGGCGCGGGTCGTGCGGGACAGGAACGCGCCGATCAGCCACCCGGCATTCGCCGCCTGGCCGGGGTCCACCTTGCCGAACACGGTCTCGTAGAACTCGGACAGCCCGGCCACCCACCGCCGCCGCCGGACCGCCTCCCCCACCACCTCGCGCGCCGCGCTCCAGTGGGCCTCCACCCAGCGCGGGTCGGCCACCAGCAGGTCCACCCGCGGCCCCTCGGCCGCCACGGGCTCGTACCCCAGTTCCGGCCGGTGGAGAAGTTCCTCGACCAGTTCGCGCGCCAGTCGCGACGACCCCAGGATGTGCACCCGCTGGCGGGTGAGGCGCGCCCGGAACAGGTGGAACGCCACCCGCCGCCAGCCCAGCACCGCGCCATGGCCGAAGACCAGCGCGAGGGCGAAGTGCGTCTTGGGCGTGTACCCGATCCAGGGGTAGAAGGTGTACCAGTAGATCGTCCCCGCGAGGGCATTGATCGCCAGCGCCGTCCCCACCCCCCCCAGGATCCACGGCAGATCGCGCAGGCGGCGCAGTTCATAGAGCCCGAGCCCGGTGAACACGAGCAGGAACATGGCGAACAGGTACCCGAACCCGGGCAGGTGCTGGACCAGGACCTCCACCGATGGCAGGCTGAAGTGCCGCACCGCCAGCGCCAGCCACAATCCCAGGAACAGCGCGACGAGATCGCCGGCCGCCAGCGCCCAGCCCTTCCAGCCCTGCTCGGGTCTCACGCGGCCCCTCCCGCCAGCGCCGCGGCGAACCGCGCCGTCGAAACGGGCCGGTCATGGTCGCGATCGAAGGCGCGCCGCGCCGCCGCGCCCAGCGCCGCGGTGCGCCCGGGATCGGCGGCCAGGCCGCGGACCGCCGCCGCCAGCGCCCGATGGTCCCCCGCCGGCACCGTCACGCC
>JAHFSL010000060.1 GCA_023265785.1 Candidatus Coatesiibacteriota bacterium
AGGCTCCGCACGAAGGTGTCGGGCGAGCCGAGGAACGAGGCGGCGACAAAGGCGAGCATCAGGAGCAGGATCTCCTTGGCGAAGATGTTGCCGAACAACCGCATCGTGAGCGAGATCGGGCGCACGAACTGCTCGAGAATGTGCAGGAACGGCCAGAGCCAGGAGAGCAGGAGCACCCGGATCAGGATCGGCGCGGGCGGCGGGAGGAAATGCTTGAGGTACCCGATGAAGCCGTGCGCACTGATGCCGGCCACCTGCGTCATCACGGCGACCGCCAGGGCCATGGCCAGGTTGGTGTGATAGGAGGCGGTGGGCGACATGCACCCGGGAATCAGCCCGATCAGGTTGCACCCCAGGATGAAGCAGAAGAGGGTCGCGAAGAACGGCAGGAACCGGTCGGTCGCCGCGCCCAGAATCCCGCGGGCCAGGTCCTCCACCGTCTCGAACAGCCACTCGAACAGGTTCTGGATCCCCACGGGTGCGATCTCCATGGCGATCCGAACCAGGATCGCGCCCCCGACCAGTGCGCCCATCACGATCAAGCCGTAGGTGGCGGCCAGGGAGTACACCGCGGGCGCGCCCGGCACCGCCGGCAGGTGGAGGGCCGGAAAGAGGTGACCGGATTCGGGCAGGCCGCCCTCGGCCGCCATCAGGCGCGCACCGCCCGGCGGACCATGAACGCGAACCCGGCCAGGTGCCCGGCCGCCACGCCCGCCCAGGCGTGGGGTCCGAGCTTGAGGGAGAGCAGGAGCACGGCCCCGAAGACCGTCAGACGGCGCACCAGCCCGAATGCCGCCCGCAGATGTGCCCGGCCAGCGCCCAGCCCGGCCGCCGCGGCAGAAAGGTCCGCGCCGGCATAGGCACCGGAGGCCAGCCCGGCCACAATTCCCGCCAAAATATACGTAATCGGAGTCATTTAAGAAGGTTCAAGATACCATACCAAACCGCGCACCCGCCACCGGCCAAAAAGAGCAGGCTGGTGAGGATCGGCATGGTCCCCAGCCGCCGGTCCAGCCAGAGCCCCAGCGCTCCGCAGGCCGCCATGGCGACCGCCGCCGTGAGCCCGAACGAGCTGACTTTCCCGACCTTCTCCCAGCCAGCCCGGTTGTCGTCCATGACGGGCTATTTTACCCTTCCCTCGCTTGACCGCCTTCCACCCGTTCCTCTACGCTTAAGTCCCGTGACGGCCCCCAAGGCGGCGACCCTCTTCTCCCGGGAAGGCATGAGATCGATGACCGGGGTTCTCCCTTCGCAGGAATTGGAGGCGTTGATCCGCGAGGGTGTCATCGCCGCCGACCGGCCCATCGCCGATGGGCAAATCCAGCCCGCCAGCATGGACCTGCGGCTGGGCCCCAGGGCCTGGAGGGTTTCGGCCAGCTTCCTGCCGGGAGCGAAGGCTTCCGTCCGGAAGAAGATTGACGAATTGAAGGTGTACGACCTCGATCTCTCCACCCCCAAGGTCCTCGAGAAGGGCCAGGTGTACATCGTCCAGTTAATGGAATCGGTGAAACTTCCCCCGAACTTCTACGGCCGCGCCAACCCCAAGAGCACCACGGGCCGGCTCGACATCTTCACCCGGCTCATCACCGACCACTGCTCGGAGTACGAGTTCGTCGAGGATCGGTATGCCGGGCCCCTCTATATCGAAATCGTCCCGGTTCAATTCAGCGTCATCGTCCAGGCCGGCACCAGCCTCAACCAGTTGCGGATCATCCATGGGACTCCGACCAGCCCCGACGTGGACGAGTCGGACACAAGAATTGAGGACCTGGACCGCCGCGAGAAGCTGGTTTATGACGAGAATTCCGACCCGCACAAGGCCAAGGTGTGGGACGGCCTCATGCTCTCCATTGACCTGGCCGGCCGGAACCCCGGCGACCTCGTGGGGTTCAAGGCGAAGAAGAACGCGACCCCGATTGACCTGTCCCTCAAGGCCCATTACGAGGCGGCCGAGTTTTGGGAACCGATCTACGGCGGGCCCGGCAAGCCGCTCGTCCTGCATCCCGATGACTTTTACATCCTAGCGTCCAAGGAACGGGTGCGGGTGCCGCTGGAGTATGCCGGGCGGCTGATCGAAATTGACCCCTCCTATGGCGAGTTCCGGGTCCACTACGCCGGCTTCTTCGACCCCGGGTTCGGGTACGGCAACAACGATGTCCTCGGCACCCGCGCAGTGCTCGAAGTGCGGTCCCATGAGGTCCCCTTCCAGATGGAGGACGGGCAGGTCGTGGGCCGGCTGAAATACGAGAAGCTCGTCGCGCCGCCGGCCAAGGTGTACGGGCTGGGCATCGGCTCCTCGTACCAGTCCCAGGGCGTCGCGCTCTCCAAGCAGTTCAAGGCCTTCAAGTGAAAATCACCGCCGTTAAGCCCATGGTGGTGAACGGCGGGTACGTGAACTGGGTGTTCGTGAAGCTTGAGACCGATGTCGCCGGGCTCGTCGGCTGGGGAGAGTCGTCCCTCGAATGGAAGACCAATGGCGTGGTGGGCGCGATCAAGGACCTGGAGCCGCTCCTGATCGGCCAGGACCCGCGCCGGATCGAGCATGTGTGGCAGCTCTGCTACCGTGGCGGGTTCTACCGGGGCGGGGCGATCCACCTCTCGGCCATGTCGGGAATTGACCAGGCCTGCTGGGATATCCTGGGCAAGTCCGTCAACAAGCCGGTCTACGCCCTGCTGGGTGGCGCCGTGCGTGACAAGGTGCGCGTGTACGGCCACATGGTAGGTGACGGCAAGAAGCGGAAGAAGCCACTCTCCTCCCCCGAAGTCGCCAGGGCCAGTCTGGTGGACGGCATCACCGCGCTCAAGTGCGGCCCGTCCGGATTCAGCCTCCCCGTCGAGGGTTTGGCCCGGGTGAAGTTGGTGGAGAAGGAGATTACCGCCATCCGCCGTGCGGTCGGCGATAGCGTGGACCTCATGGTGGACTTGCACGGCCGGTGCACCCCGGCCACCTCGGTCCGGTACGGCAGGGCGCTGGAGGGGCTGGGCCTGCTCTTCCTGGAGGAGCCCTGTCTGCCCTACTCGGTGGCGGGCATGAAGCACGTCGCCGACCATGTCCAGATCCCCATCGCCACCGGCGAGCGGCTGGTCTCCCGGTTCGAGTTCACCCCGCTGTTTGAGGCCCGCGCCGCGGAAGTGTACCAGCCTGACCCCTCCCACTGCGGGGGTATCTCCGAGGTGAAGAAGATCGCCTCCATGGCTGAGGCCTATTACTGCTCCATGGCGCCCCACAACCCGCTGGGGCCGATCAACACCCAGGCCTGCCTGCACCTTGGCATGGCCATGCCGAACTTCCTGATCCAGGAAGTCCTGCAGGTCAAGAACCACTGGCGGCACGAAGTGGCCTCCCCGGCTATCAAGATCGTGGACGGGTTCACCCACCCCGGCGACGGCCCCGGGCTGGGTCTGACCATCAACGAACGCGAGTGCGCCAAGCACCCGTACAAGGACACCCGCCAGCCCGCCGCCTTCCACCCCGACGGCTCCGTCGCGGACTGGTAGGACCTTGAGTCCCCGGAACCTGCTGATCGCGACCGTGGTCCTGGTCGTCGGGCTCATCGCCTGGAATCACTTCAAGCCGGTGCCGCTGGTGATCGAAGAGGACTGGATGATGGCCGCGGGTTCGGCGTCCCCAGCGCCGCTGGCCTCCGCCGAAGCGCAGGCTCTGGTGGACCGGCTTGCTGGCACGGAAGTTATCGACGCCGAACTGGCTTGGAATGAGATCGGCGCAAGGCAGAGCAGTTCCGCCGCATTCCTGGCCACCTTCGGACCCGCGCTCCGGGATTCCCGGCCGGTCGCCTTCGGCATGGCCAAGGAGCGCTTTTCCGGCGATGGCCACACCTTCACCTCGTTCAACGCCGGACAGCCGACCGCCAAGGGCACGCCCGCCTTCGTCCATACTGTCGGCCAGGCCCTGGCCTATCACTGCTGGCAGTACGAGGATGTCAGCAACTCGGGATTCCACGGCAACTTCAAGGCCTGGTGGACCGAGTGGGCGCCGGGGAAAGGTTTGCCCGGCGTCCAGTAGCGTTTGGGCAAGGCACTCGGCATTGTGACGAAGAATCTTTTTTCCTGGCTGTTCCATCCCGACACCTTCGACCGGGGTCTCAGGGAGAAGCGTCACACTCCGAGGTACGACGATGCCGGGTGGCTCAGGGTGCAGGCCGGGCGGCCATGGGACACCTATGCCAAGGAATTCAGGGCCTATGACGGGATCGGGTGGTTCAGGACTACGGTGCGCCTGCCACGGAAACCCAGGCTCGCCCGCCTCCGGTTTGAGGGCGCGGGATACCATGCGCGGGTCTGGGTCAACGGCCGGCTGGTCGGGGAACATGCCGGGCCGTATGTCCCGTTTTCGTTTCGCATCGAACAAATGCTCAAGGCCGGCCGGAATACAATCGCGGTCCGGATTCACAACACCTATTCCGCCGAGACGATCCCGATCCGCCGGACCGACTGGCTGAAGTACGGCGGACTGACGCGGCCGGTCTCGCTGGAGACTGCCGACGGCCCGGTCTTCGAGCGGGCCACGGCCACCATCGCCGGGAGCGACCGGTTTCCCATCCTGACCGCCCGGGGCCGGATCGAGGTTCCGCGCGGCGCCAGAGCGCGTGGCCCCTTGCGGGTCCTCGCCGCCATTCGCGCCCGACCCGGCGGCCCGATCCTGGCCCGGTCCGCCGGAGTCGTGCGCGGCGCCGCTTTCTCCATCCCCATCCCGGTCGCCCGGCTTCCCCGGTGGTCCGTCGACCATCCGCGATTGGTCCACCTCGAAGTCACCCTGAAAGACACTGGCGATCGCACTCTTGCTCGTCATTCGTTACGGACAGGCATCCGGACCATCCGGTGGGATGGGGCCCGGCTCCGGATCAACGGTCAGCCGGTGTGGCTCCGTGGCGTCAATATGGTGGAGGAGTACCCCGACTGGACCTGTTCACCTGGGGACGCATCCATCCGCGCCCGCATCCGCGACCTCAAACGAAATCTCCACGGCAACTTCTTCCGGGCCGCCCACTATCCCCACCACCCCCGGTTCCTCGACCTGGCAGACGAAATGGGTCTGCTGGTTCTCGACGAAATCCCCATGTGCTACCTGCCGGCCGGTGCGGACACGCTTGCCCGGGGGACGGCGCTGGCCGATGCCATGCAGTGGCGGGACGCCCACCACCCGTCGGTTCTCCTGTGGTCGGCGGGCAATGAGCGCCCCAGCAACGTGCCCGCAACGGCCCGCGAAATCGTCGGACTCGCACGCCACCTCAAGGCCTTCGATTCGGGGCGGCCGGTGACCTGTGTCTCCAACCATGGGTCCCACGATTCCACCCTGTCCGCCCTGGATGTGCTCTGCATGAACGACTACACGGGCGTCTGGGGAAAGCCATTCGCGGCGACCACAGCGGTCATGCCCGCCGTCGCCCGGGCGCTGTCGCGCAATCTTGACGCCATTCACCGGCTCCATCCCGACAAGCCGATTGTGGTGAGCGAGTTCGGCGGACCGGTGTTCCCGGTCGGCGGCACCCGGTTCGGATCGCTCAAGTGGCAGGCCGCCCAGATCGGCACCTTCATGCGAGTCATGGCCACGAAGCCCTATGTCGCCGGGGCCGCGGCCTGGTGTTACACCGATCAGCGCATCAACGGTGCCTCCCACTACCCCGCCGGCGCCCTGGGCACCAACGTGCTCGAGGTCTTCGGCCTCAAGACGCTGGCCGGACGTCCCCGCCCTTCCTTTCACGTCCTCGCCGCGGCGTATCATCGGCTTGCCCTTCGGAAAGTCGTCACATGAGCCCCCCGGTCGTCATTCCAATGATGACGACCATACCCGATCCCTTGGCACTTGCTAGATGGCTCCGCCGGCGGTACCGAACCGCTTCAAAGCTCCATTGCGCGCTCCTGCAAAACGGGGTTAATTTTACCTATCTTGTTCGTGACCTCAGAAACCGGTGGATCTTGCGCATCTATCGTCCCCATTGGCGCAATGCCACGCAGGTTGATTTTGAGCTCGACCAGCTCAGGTTCCTGGATGCCTGCGGCGTACCGGTGTCCACGCCAGCTCAGGCTCGAGACGGTACCTACCGGACGACGCTCAGGATTGCGGGCGGATCCACCTCTGCCGTCCTGTTTTCCTTTGCCGCCGGAACTTCCCGATTGGATCCTCCGGCGGCCGTTGCCGCCGAGGCAGGGAGCCTCCTCGCCAGGATGCACATCGCCCAGGATAAGTTTGGAAAAGTCCCGCCGAATGTCCCCCTGGATATCCACGGTTTGGTGACCCGACCCCTCGCACAATTGCGGCCCTACCGCGAAACCTTCGGAACCAAGTGGCCATGGCTCCTTTCCGTCGCCAAACGTATCGCGAGAGCATTGAAGCGACTCCCGCGCACACCGTTGGCCTACGGGCTGATTCACGGGGACCCCCATCTCAGCAATATGCACTTTGATCGCGCCCGCAACACATCCGTGTTGTTTGACTTTGATTGTACGGCAAGCGGCTGGCGTCTCTTTGATCTGGCAACGCTCCTCTGGGCCAACGGAAGAAGCAGGAAAATCATCGTCGAAATGACGGTGGCTCTGCTCGGCGCCTACTCTCGTCAACGCCCCCTGTCTCCGGTTGAAGTGCGTACCATTCCTGCCATGATCGCGGTTCGACATTTGTGGTGGATGGGATTTCAAGCGGAGGGAGCCCCCAGACACAGCATGGACATGGTGACGCCTGAATCTCACGAGAAAAAACTTCATATTCTTCGAATGTGGGCCAGAGGTGAGTTGACCTCCATTCTTGCTCCCGCATTGCAGACGCGCCTGCCAGCGCGGTGAGCCGATCCGCCGAAGTCGCCCTGCTCGAAATCCCGGTGGACCAGCGCGCCAACCGGATCCTGGCGGCGTGGGAGGCGGCCGTGGCCCGCCTGAAGCGCACCTACGGTGCCAGGCTGTCGGTCGGCGCCGACCTCAAGCAGGCCCACTGGCGCTGGATGCGGGACAAGAATCCGGAGTACGGCGGCAAGGTGCTTATCGGTGAGGGGCTGACCGGCGGGATGGAAGTGTCCATCGCCTCGATTCCGCCGGAGTTCGCCAGGGTCGCGGTCCAGTCCCGCGCCTATTCCCGGCTCCGCGGCGGGCTGGACAAGCTCATTCTTCCCGCCGCCATCGTGGTCGCTGTCCTCACGCTCATCGTATACAGCATCGGACTATGGCATGCCTTTTCCACGGGAAGCATTCGCCAGATCCACTCGGCAGCAGAGCTGAAGCTCATGATCTACGGCATCGGGGGATTCCCGCTCATCGCAGGCGCAATTGCCGCCGGGCTGGTGACCGGGGCAAACTGGGTCATTGCCACGTTTTTCAGCCAGGCCACCCGGCTGGCGGCGACGGACGCGGAGCTCGCCGCGCTGACGGCCGAAGCGGCCGGTGCCATCCGTCTCTCGCTGGGGATCGGCCGCGCCGAGGCGGAGGAAGCCCTGCGGCAGGCGCGGGAAGCCGTCGCCCAGGCCTCGGCCCGGCTGGCGGCGGCGAAGGCGCTTCCGGACGCGCAGGCGGCGTTCAAGGACCTCAAGTCAGCGACCGATGCGGCAGTCGTGGCCGCCCAGTCGCTCGAACTGGCCGCGGAGGTGAAACAGCTCCAGCAGGCGCTGGCCGATGCGCGCGCCCTCCTGCACGACAAACTCAAGGCGGGCTGACCCGCCAGACTAGGGAACGGGGGGCGGCCCGCCGGGGGGCACCCGGGCGGGCTCGATTCGGAACCGGATGGCCTGCTTCTCCTCGCCCCGGAACACGACCAGTTCCCCTTCCCCCGCCGCGAGCGGACGGGTGGGCGCGCCCTCCCCCAGGATCGAGACGAAGTAATAGGTCTGGTAGAAGGTGTTCGAGACAATTGCGATGTCGCCCGGCTCCAGCCAGGGCACATGCCGGCGGCCGGGAACCGCATCCCAAATCGGCGCCCGCGTGAGGCGATACGCCCTGGTCACGGGGGAAGGCGATGCGCTCCCCCGCCGCCGGGCCACGCCAGTGGCGGGCGGTTCCTCCGCCAGGGCAAGGGCCCATGGATAGACGGGGCGGCGAGCGCGAAGACGGACATACACATTCTGCGGGCGAGGTCCCACCTGTGCGATCCCCTGCCAAACGAACTCACGCCAGGCCCGGAGAACCTCGATGGACCCGGCCCCGTCGGCCGCCGCGCCCTCGCCGGGTGCTCCCGGCAGCCCGCAGGCGGTGCGGGTCAGCGGCAGGCGGTCCAGAAATCCACGCGCCAGTCCCGCCACGGCCGGGTCCGGGTCCGCGGCCAGCCGGCCCAGGACTTCCATGGTCGCGGAACCGTGCGCCGCCAGCCAGCCATGCAGGACCGCCGCGGCGTCGTCCCGAATATCCCGGCGGGCAGCAGCCCACCGCAGGATGGCGCGAGCCGCCCCCGGTGTCCCGCGCTGGACCAACTGGACCCGGGCGATTCCGCCCACATAGCCATCTCCACCCGTCGCCAGCATTCGATCCGTCAGGGCGGTTTCAGCCTCCGGCTCTCGGCGCTTCGCCAGCCCGAGGACGGCGAATTGTCCCGCATAGGGATTGTCGGAACCCGCCATCCCGCGCAGCACAATCAGACTCTCGGAGTCATCGAGGTCCCCAAGTGCGAACAGGAAATTGTTGCGGCGGTCGAAATCTTCAGGCCGGACCCGGGTCAACCACGCCTCAGCCACTCGGCGGGCGTCCGGATCGTGCCGCCGGAACATCTCGACCAGCGTCACCACGGAATCAGTCGGGGTGGCCGTGCCGGCGCCGGCCGGGTGGAGCCCGGCGGCCAGCGCGAGGACCGCCGCCGCCGTCACGGCGCCCCCCCGGGGGGCTCTGGAACCCGGGCCTGGTTCAGGGCCGACCAGAAGGCCTTCAGGTCGGTGAAGTCCGCCAGGACTGAACCCGCCCCTTCCCGCCGCAGGGCCGCCGCCCGGTTGCCCTTGCCGATTCCAACGAAGGCCATTCCCAACTCGCGGGCGACCCGGGCATCCCAGACCCCATCGCCCACATAGACAGCGCGGTGCCATTCTTCCGTCTCGTACCGTTCCGACGCCCGGGCGATTGCCAGCGGCAGAATTTCCCGGCGGGCCAGCCGGTCGGTCGAGGTCGCCATGGGAAGCGCCGCAATCAGCAAGCCTGCAGACTCGATCTTGATCGCCGCCTCCTGCCGCCAGTTGCCTGTCGCAATCGCCACCCGCCAAAGTTTGTCAGCCGCCAGCTGGTTCAGCATCGCCAATGCTCCCGCCATGGGCGGGATGCGGTCGGCTCCGAGGTACCGGGCCCGCATCATCCTGTCCAG
>JAHFSL010000436.1 GCA_023265785.1 Candidatus Coatesiibacteriota bacterium
GCTGGCAGATTCACATCGGCGGCTGTCGAAGCGTGTGGGAAGATCTATGTTTTTGGGGGCACGCTCTCGGGGACGCTCAATGAATCCCCGTGCAAGACTAGACCATGTTCGGCTGGAGTTGAAGCATATGACCCGCTCACCGATTCATGGTCTCCGGAGCCGCCGCTCCCTGAAGGAGAAGTGGGGTACGCGAATGCCATTGCGGTGGACGGAAAGATCTTTGTCATCGGTGGAAATACCGTGGGAGGAAGTGGTCCATTCGGTGTTTCCAATTCCGTCTTTATCGGGACGATAACGGGTGATCCACCGCGCGTTTATCTGGCGACTCCCGTGGTGGCCAGTGAGGGACAGGCGTTCACCGTCACGCTTACGGGGCTAGGGGTGTGCAGTGCAAGCATTCTCGGCGACACCCCTGAATTCATGGTCACGAGCGGAGGAGCAATGAGCATCATTTCCGGACCATCACCTCCGGGCCCGGTCTCCCTGCAGCCCAGATCCAATGTGACGTTTACATGGACCGTCAGCGTTACCGGATCGGGATCCATGACTTTTCTTGGTCGACTTTCCGGGACGGAGTCGCTCGGCGGAACGTGGGTCTCCGGGACGGCGTACGGCTCGGTGCTCATTCAGAAACCGGCACAACTTTCAGCGATGGTAACATCTCCGGTGCAAGTGTGCGCCGGGCTGCCCTTTGTGGTGAACATGACGGTGACGAATGTCGGCGAGGCCGCGGCGAGCGGGGTGGCCGCATCCGTCTCATTGTTCCTCGAGGGGACAGGCAGCGCGGTTCTGTGTGCGTCTCCACCTCCGTCCCCGGCCCTCTACGCGGGCGGAGCTCGAGTATTCAGTTGGACATACTCGGCGACGGCCACCGGGACGCTTCAATTCACCGCGACGTGTACTGCGACCGATGCCAACAGCGGCGCGGTTGTCACCACCGGTCCGGTGTCTTCCGGCGTCGTTACAGAGAGTCAGCCGGGGCTCTTGACCGCAGGAGTCGAGGCGTCGGCCACTCTTCTTTCGATTGGGCAGTGGGTTCTCGTGAGCCTGACGGTCACCAATCAGGGTGGCGTTGACGCGGTCGGTCTTTCGCCGGTGATGACGGTATCGCCCTCCCTTCCTTCCTCGTCTGTCATTCAGATTAGCGGCCCCTTGCCTCCGGGGCCTGTGACCCTGCCGCCGGGAAGTGCCACGACCTTTGTCTGGACGTACTCGGCCTCCGGGTGGGGGCGCGTGACTTTTACAGCCAGTGCCACGGGGATGGATGCCTGCCACGCCCTGTCGGGGGGGAGCTCGGTGACCGTGGACCTGGGGGCGCCCGCGGGCCTGGTTGGGTCGCTGGTGGGCTCCCCGGACCCGGTGTGCGTGGGGACGGTCGTCACAATCCGGATGACCGTCACCAATACGGGGCAGGTTCCAGCGAACAGCCTGACAGGCACGCCGACCTTGGCCGTTCACGGGACGGGTGGGGCGAGTCTGCGGACGGCACCAGCGAGCGTCCTGCAACTGGCCGGCGGGTCGGCGACCACCCTGACCTGGACCTATACGGTTACGGCTCCCGGGACGATGTGGTTCACGGCGACGGCCACGGCGAGTGATGCCCGGGATGCTACGGCCCCCTCGACCGGGCCGATTGATTCGGGCACTCTGACAGTGAACCCGACTGCTGTCTTGGCGGCCGCTGGCGCCGGACCATCCGGGACGGTGGTGGCCGGGTCGTGGGTGGATGTGACGCTCACCGTCACCAACACTGGCGGCAACGATGCATTGAATGTGATGCCGGCTTTGGCCGTCGGCGGTGGCCCGGCCACGGCGGTGATCAAGGCCGGCCCCGTCCCGGCGGGACCGCTGACGCTGATCCCGGGGGCCGCCCAGACGTTCGTCTGGACCGTGTCGGTGGCGGGGTCCGGCGTCGTCGCCCCCGTGCTCTCTGTCACCGCCATGACTTGCGGGGCCTTTGGGCTGTCAGCGGCAGTGCCGGTGGCCGTCCTAGTGCGCCAGAGGGCGGTCATCGTGGTGGACGGGCTCACCGTGGGGTTGACCCCGGGGTCCGTCGTCGCGGCGGCGCCGGTGGGGTCCACGGTGTACGCGGTTTTCACCCTGCGCAATGCGGGGGGCGTGTCGGCGACGGTCATCGGCATCAACCGCATGGAGATGGGGACCGTCCTGTGGCCCTCCCCGGATGTCCTGGCCCTGCCGGTGGTGCTCGATCCCGGGCTTTCCGTGGTCTTTACCTGGAGCCTGCTGTCCAGGACCTTTTGCGGGACGGATCGCGAATATGCGGATGTGACCGGGGTGGAGGGGCTGACGGGGCGGGTACTCTCCAACGGGCGAACGTCCAACGAGGTCTCCTTTTACGGACTGCCCGCTGCGTTGACGCTGGCGTTCAGTCCAGCCTCCGCCAACGTGGGGACCGGGATCAACGCGCGGGCGGTGCTGACCGACACCTGCGGCCTGCCCGTCCCCGGGCAGACCATCACGTACACCGTCCTGACCGGCGGAGGCACGCTGGCGGCGATGAACGCCATTACGGATGCGGCGGGGCTGGCGAGCGTGGGGCTTACCCTGGGGCCGTTCCCGGGGGATAACACGGTGCAGGCGGCCCTGGCGGGCCCGGCCCTGACGGCCCAGGGCACGGCGACCGGGATCAACCCGCTGGCGGTGTCCGGTCCGGGGACGGCGGGGCTGTCGGTGAACGTGATTGACCCCTCCCGGGGCGAGTCCGCCATCGCTCGCTTCTACCCGTTCAATCGTGATCCGGTTGCTCTCCGCATCTACACCGCCTCGGGCCGGCTGGTGCGGACGATCCGGTCGGTTCAGCCGATGGGGGAGGGTCAGTTCATGGCGGCGTGGGACGGGAAGACGGAGGATGAGTTCCCGGTGGCCCGCGGCGTCTACCTGGTACGCATCCAGGGCGGCGGGCTGAACGAGACGCTGAAGATCATCGTCAAGCCACACTGACCCGGTCCCATTTCGCAAGCGTGTTACGATCAA
>JAHFSL010000061.1 GCA_023265785.1 Candidatus Coatesiibacteriota bacterium
ACATAGATGAGGTCCTCGGCCCCCGTGTTGGTCAGGTTGTGCGGCTCACCCGGAGGATGGACGAACCAGTCGCCCGCCTCCACCGCGGTGGTCCCGTCCGGTGACCGGACCGATCCCCGCCCTCGTTCCACCACATAGACCTCCCACATCGCCGCATGCGCGTGGTACGGCCAGTTGGTTGCTCCCGGCGGAAGGGACACCCGTTCGATCTCGAAGGGAACCGATCCGGACAGCAGGTCGCCGGAGCGCCGCCGGTAGGTCCCGCCGGGCCGCACCCATTCCTCCAGGTCGGACAGCGGCTCCCCGGGCCGGATCAGCTTCACGGCGTCACGGCCGCGCACAGCGCTCCGTAGCAGGCGGCGGCCTCGGCCATCTGACGGACGGTGAACTCGTTCATCGGATAGCAGGTGCGGCCCGGGGTATAGAGTTCGAGCGGCGGCCAGTCCTTCGCCGGCGGGACAAAGGTCCCTTCCACGAACTTGGGGTCCCACGGCCCGCCGTGCTCGCCCGGCTCACCCTCATAGGCGTACGGCCCCTCGGGAACGATCCCGGGACAGACGGTGCCGCCGCGGGCGCCGTTCCAGGAATCCGGGTGAAAGACGCCCTCCGGCGGGCGCGCGCCCGTACCCGTGATCCAGCAGGTGTTCAGCGGGTTGGCCCCCAGCGTGAAATCACAGGCCGCGTGCATGACCTCCCGAAACGCGGGGTCCTTCGTCAGGACCCAGGCCACGACGGCGGGGAGCGTGTCGGGCACCGCCCCGGCCCCCCACCGCAGGGGCCTGTACCAATTAAATCCCACCCGGTTCGCCCGCCTGGCGGAGGTGTCCACATAGAACTCCCGGGCGTAGTGGACGGCCGCCGCCCGGAGCCGGGCCCGCAACCCCAAGTCGGTCTCCGGCCGGTCCGACAACGCATAGGTCCACGCACCCCAGGTCTGGTCATGGGAGTTCCACTCCCACAACCCGGTCGTGGAGGTGGTGATCTTGAGATCGTGGACAAAGGCCTCGTGAAAGGCCCGCTCCCCGGTGGCCCGGAACAGGCAGGCCGCCGCGTGGAGCCGGTCGTCCCGGACGATGGCGGCATCCCCGGGACGCTGGTGCGTTTCCGCCCATTGCCACGCCCGCCGTGCGGACTCCAGGTACAGGGTGCCGGTCTCCGCCCGATTCGCCCGGGCCAGGGCCAGCACCACGTGGCCGGCCGAGGCGGCGTACCGGTAGGCGGCCTGCGGCTCCTCGGCGTAACAGTACCAGTGGCCGGCATGGGTGGCCGCGTTCTCGCCGGGGGCCGGGAAGGCGTCGGTGAACAGCCCGACCCCCACCCCGCCGTCCGGCCGCTGGAGCCGGCGGTAGTAGTCGAGGCCCCAGAGCGCCTCGTCGAGGATGTCCGGCAGGCCGTTGCCCGACTCGGGGATGTTCGCCTCCCCGTCCCGGAAGTTCCCCGGGAACAATTCATAGGCCATGGCCAGCACGCCCGGTATTTCGGGGTGACCCGGCTCCCGGTCCCAGTCGCCGGCATCGTGGTACCCGCCCCAGATGTCGCGCCGCTCCCGGGTGGCCTCGACATCCTGGCAGGCATCGCACTGCCGGTCCATCCGCCGGATGGTGGACTGGAGGATCGGCCGGATGGCGGGGTGGTGGCAGACCGACCGGGTCCAGTGGGTCCATGGCTCCATCAACGCCGTCCCGCACCGTTGCTGGTAGAGGCCGCGCATCACCGCCTCAAAGGCGGGACGGTAGGCATCCGGGACGATCCGAAACGGGTCGGAACACCCCAGCCCGTCCACCGACAGGACATACTCCCCGGGCTGGGTCAGGCGGGAAAAATCACACTCCCAGACATCCGTCCGCCAGTGGGACCCCTCCTGGGGCTGGCCCCCGTCCGGCCCGGCCGCCGCGCGCTTGCGGAGCACGATCCGCCCGGTCAAGGCCACCGTCCCCGACCCGCGCAACCGGACGCGGAATGTTTTCCCCTGCCACCGGTCCAGGTTCAGCGCACCCAGCGTGCCCAGCCAGCCGGAGAGGAATGCACTCTTCCGTGGCGCCCCGGGCGTGAACCCGACCTGGTTCACATGGATCGCCTCGGACCGGCTCCGATCGGAATCCCATGCCAGAACGAGTCCATCCCGACCCCGGGGCAGGCCGGCGCACACGAGTCGATAGGACCGGCCCGGCACCATGGGCCGGGGGAGGGCCAGGAAGACCCGGTGCTCCATGGTCCACACCGGCTTCCAGACCGGCGTGGTCTGGATGTCGAAGTCGCGGCCGTAGGACTTCCGACCCGCCTGAACCGGCGCCTGCGGGATGCGGTAGGCCGGGTCGTCGGCACTGGTGATGCTCCAGGGCGTCGTCCCGGCGGGGCAGTCCCCGCCCAGCCGGACCATCAGGACGGACTCGGTCACCGGGGCGAGCTCGAACAGCGTCGCCGCCACAACGGCGGCGACCGTTACCACTCGAAAACGACTCCCATGGCCTTGGAGCGGTCCGCCAGGAGCATGCCGTACGCCTCGGACGCCTTGGCGGGCGCGAACCGGTGGGTCACGAGGCCGGCCAGGCTGAAGGCCCCGGCCTTCAGCCACTCATAAAAGAGTGCCACATGCCGTCGCTTGGTCCAGGGGGAATAGGGCGTCTCGACCTCGGCCGTGGAGGTCTGGTGCGCCCCGATGATCCGGGAGGAGTTGGCGTTCGACAGGTCGTGGAAATCGAAGGTGGTCGGCCCGCGGGGCGAGGAGAGCACGACGAACCGGCCAAACGGCTTCTTCAACACCGCGAATTGGCCGGGGATGAGATCGGGGTTGCCGGTACATTCGATGACCGCGTCGGCCATCCGGCCGCCGGTCTTCTCCCGAACGACGACCGCCACGTCCTGCTTTACGGCGTCAACGGCCACGATGGCCGGGTGCCGCGGGAGCATGGCCAGCCGGGCCGGTGCGGTATCCACCACGAACACGGGCCCCGCCCCCGCGATCGCCAGGATGCGGGCGGCGAACTGGCCGATCAGCCCGGCGCCGTACACGGCGACCGCCTCGCCCCAGGTGACCTCGGAGAGCCGGATGCCCTGCATCACGATCAACGCGATCGAGAAGAACGTGGCCTCCTCGTCGGCCACCCCCTCGGGGACCGGATCCGCCTGGGCCGGCTGGACCGTAATGAACGCGCGGTGGTGGGTGAACGATGCCACGCGGCGTCCGACCCACGAGCCGTCCACGCCTGCTCCCACAGCCTCGACCTGCCCCACGTTCGAGTACCCGGGCAGGAACGGAAACTTCCCGTACCCCGCCCAGAACCCGCCCGGCGGAAACGCGCCGGAAAAGATGGTCAGTTCGGTCCCGGTGGAGATCAGCGAGCGGCGGGTGCGGACGAGGAGGTCGCCCGCGCCGGGCGCCGGCTTGTCCCGATCCTCGACGGCCGCGACCTTCGGGGCAGGGAACACAACGGTCAGGTTGCCACCCATGATTGGCGCCATTGTACCAGCGGGCGCCGGGGGCTAGCGGATTGCGGTGGCCGAAATCACCACGATGTTGGACAGGACGGCGGGCAGCTTGAACCCGCGCCCGGTTTCCAGCTCGCGCGCCTCCACCGCCGCCGAGGCCTGCGCCGTCCCGCCCGGGCCCGCCCGGTAGGCCCACACAATGCTCCGGCTGTCACCGCCGGGCATCTCGGCCGGGAACACCGGCGACCGGATCGTCGGCTGCCCCACGGCGTCCCCCTGCGATTTCTTCTCCCGGATGTCCACCCCGGTCACCTCCGCCGGCGCCTCCCCGCTGTTCGTCACCACGAGGGTGGCCTCGATGAACTCCCCCGGACGGGCCACCGGGTTCGGCAGGAGGTACAGCGACTCCAGCCGGAGCGCCGCGGGACGGAGCAGGCGGACCCGGCCGCTCTCCACGCCCTGGGCCACCACCGTCCGCCCGCTGTTGGCGTCACGGCCGGAGGGGCGCACGAAGAAGCTCGCCATCCCGGCGCCGGAGACCGACCAGGACCAGATGAAGACGGTTGCACTGCCCGGCTCCAGCCGGTCAACCACGGCGCGGACCGGCCCCCGCGCGGGGGTGAGCCGGGCGGTGGAGGGGGCGGGCATGGGAATGGTGACCCCGGTGGCCGCGGCACCACCCGGGTTGGTGACGGTCACGGTGAGGCTCACCCATTGGCCCGGCACGGCCGCAGTGGCCGACAGGGCGGCCTCCGTCGCCAGCGCGGCGGGTCGCACCACCAGGAGGATGGCGCGGGCGCTGGCCTCCGGCTCCGGCCCGGCCGTGTTGGTGCCCGTGACCGAAACGGACAGTACCACGATGCCCGGCGCGGCCGGCTCAAAGGTCCACGCGACGGTCCGCGCCTCGCCGGGCGCCAGCGCGCCCCCCAACGGCGGTGCGCGGCGGAAGGTCCCCGCGGCCCCGCCGGGATGCAGGACCGGCCGCGGGTCGGCGACCGGCTGGCCACCGGTATTGGTGACCGTCACCGTCACCGTGACCGCCTGCCCGACCGACGCCTCGAGCGCCACCGCCACTGCGGCGGCGAGCGCCCCGGGCGCCGGCTCCGCCATCATCGTCGCGGCGGGCATCACGGCGGCCAGCGTGGCGCCGGGCGCGACGGACTCGGCGAGCGTCGCCCCGGGCCCGGGCCCGGCCAGCGTTGCGGCAAGCGCGATGGCGACGGGGAGCAGGGGGGCGGCGGGCACGGCGGTGCTATCCTATCTCACCCGTGGAAGAGCTTTTGTGGACCGTCCAGCGGCTGGCATGGGAATTGCCCCGCGACCTCCTCACCCGCCAGGCGCACCAGTTCCGGCGCATGTGGAACGCGGTCCGGGGCAACGCGCGCGCGCTGGCCGCCTACAACATCTTCTGGACCCTGCCGATGAACTTCATGAACATCTACCTGCCGGTGTTCATGAAGGAGCGGGGACTGACCGAGATCGAAATCGGGTCCATCGTCTCGGCCCAGCTGGCCACGCAGGCGGTTGGCGCCCTCCTGGGCGGGTGGCTGGCCGAGCGGTTCGGCCGCCTGCGGACGATCACCTGGGTGGACACCCTGTGCTGGCCTGCGGCGTACCTCTGCTTTGCCTTCGCCGATGGCTATCTGGCCTTCCTGGCGGGGGCGATTCTCGTGGGGGGCATTTTCTTCCTGGTCCCCTCCTGGAACGCCCTCTATGTCGGCGGCTCCCCCGCCAACCGACGGATGCACCTGTTCGGCATCCTCCAGATCCCGTGGTTCGTGGGGTCGCTCATCGCCTCCTCGTCCACCTTCCTCGTGGGTCGGGTGGGGGTCACCACCGCCTGCCGCTGGGTCTTTGGCGGGGCCGCCCTGCTCACCGCGTTCGGCGTCTGGTACCGCGGCAAGCACCTGACCCACGCCGACCCGCCTCCCAAGCCCTTGCGGCTCACCCTGGCCGAGGTCCAGCGGATCGGCTACGGCCACTGGCTGGCGTTCAAGGCCATTGCCACCCGGCGCCAGATGTCCATCGTCTTCCTGATGATGATCCTGCTCCAGGCGGCCATGGTCACCGCGGGCACCTACAACAACCTGTACCTCTCGGATGAGCGCGGGGTGGGCCTGCCCAAGCCAACCCTCGCCCTCCTGCCGCTGTTCAGCGGCACCGTCGTTCTGCTGATGACCTTCGCCGTGGTGCCGTTCATCACCGCCCGCGGGGTGTTCAAGTTCCTGTTCGTCGGGCTCGGCGCCATGTGGGTCGGGTCCACGCTGTTCCTGATCGCCCCGTCCGCCTCCCTCCCGACCGTGATCGCGGGGGTCCTGTGCGGCGCCACGGGCTTCTCGATGCTCAATCCCTCCCTGTTCGGCTACTGGGCCAACCAGATGTCCGACCGCGAACGGCCGCGCATTCATGCCTTCCTGTGGGTGGTGAGCATGGCGGTCACCATGCCCGTCCCCACCCTGGCCGGGGCGCTCTACAAGGTGAACCCGCGCGGGCCGTTGCTGATGGTCCTCGGCTGTTACGCGGGATTCCTGGCGCTGGGCGTGCTGGCCGCGGTCCGGGCGCGGCGCGGAGGAACAACGGCGAGCTGATTCAGCGTGCCGGGCGCCAGCTCCAACTGACCTCATAGTAGGCGTTGGCGGTCCCTGCGCGGGACAGCGAGAACAAATAGACCTCGGTCCGGGCCGGCACGACCCGGGTGAACGGCACGGGTTTGGACGGCACCAGCCCCGCGATCCTGGTGAAAGTGACCGTCACTTCCTGGGGTATCCCCATCCCGTTGGCGCACCACAGGAGCGTCTTTTCGTCCACCGGCTCCGACCGGACGACGATCTTGCCGGTCAAAGCGACGCGGCGGGTCCGGTCCTCCAGCGCGGCGTCGGTCAGCCGTTCGCCCAGGTGGGGCACGAAGGACGGTCCGCCGGGCCGGACCGCGTAGTAGGTCTTGCCCTCCACCGGCGAGACGGGGTCCGCATCGAGGTGCTGGAACAGCGTGGGCAGGGACTCGCCCCCTTCCCGATCCCACGACGCCCGATACACGACAAAGTGCAGGTGCGGCCCCGACGCCTCGCCGGTGTGCCCGGAGGAACCGATGACCTGCCCCGCCGTCACCCGTTCCCCGACCTTCACGAGGACGCCGCCCCGGCGCAAGTGGGCGTAGTTGGCCCAGGTGCCGTCCGCGTGCAGGATCTCGATGTAGTTCGCCCACGGGGCGAATGACGCCCCCGGCCCGCCGCGGTTGGAGTCCGCCCGGGTGGCGATCACCACCCCATCGCGGGCCGCGCATACCCGCGTCCCTTCGGGGAGGTTGAAGTCCAGTGCGTAGAGTCCGCGATGCGTCGTGGCGCCGTTGTATCCCTGGTCCACAGTGCGCTTCGTGCCATGCTCGTACGGGAAGAGGTACCGGATCGCCGGGTCCGGAACGGCATTGGGGTCACCCTTCCCGTAGTGGTATGAAACATTGACCCGCGTCCCGGCCTGTGGGTCCATCGGCACGAGCGAGATCAGGTCCTGCCGACTCGCGGGGGCCAGCACGACGCGGGCCGGAACCGCTACCGACGGCCGCAGGTTTTCCAGCACGGGGAAGGAAATCACGGCGTGCCACGGGAGGACGGGGCTCGCGTTCACGCCGGTTACCACATAGCCCCGGTCCTGCTGGCGGGTGGTGAACGACACCTCGTCGGCGGCGAGCGCCGCCGTGGCGACGCACACCAGCACGGCGGGGATCACCCGGGCGTCAGTCCCGCTTTGCGGAAGATGTCCGCCATCGCCTCGGCCACCACCGCCAGCCGCTGGTCGTCCGAGGGCAGAGCATTGAGTTCCTTCTTGAACGGCTCCGGGGTCACCGGCCCGTCGTACCCGATCGCCTGGAGCGCGCCGAGGAACCCGGCGATATCAATCACGCCGGTTTCACCGGGCAGGCACCGCGTGTTGTCAATCTGCGCCTCGGTGGCAATGCCCTTGGGCGCGTCGTTGACATGGACATACACGATGCGCTCCTTCTTGACCTTGCGCAGCGCGTCGGTGGTGCCGCCCGAGCAATGCCAGTGCCAGCAGTCCAGCAGGAGGCCGGCGTTCGGCCCGATCTCGGCGGCCATCTCGAGCATGCCCTCCATGGAATGGATGAATTCGTGGGCCTTGCCCGTGTACAGCGTCCGGGGCCCGAGGAACTCGAGCCCGACCGAGCACCCGTGCCCGGCCAGCACCTTCGCCATGGCGGAGAACCGGTCCACATGGAACTTCCGGTTCGCGGCCAGGGGCAGGGTGTCACTCCATGACAGGATCCAGGTGAAGGTCCGGCGGCAGTCCAGCGCCGCGGCGGCGGCCGCCAGCCGGGGCAGTTTCTTGAGATCGGCCTGAAACGCCGCGTCATCCTGCCGCCAGTTGGTGGGCAGGCCGAACCCCGCCGGGATGATGCCCGCCCGGGTGAACATGGCGCGGACGGCATCCGCGCCCTCCCGGTCCACCAGGTCGGCGACCTCGGTCACATTGAACTCCACACCCCGGAATCCGTGCGTTTTAGCCTTGACGATCAGGTCGGCCGGGCCAGCCACTTTCACGCCGATGGTACCCGGGGCCAGGGTGGAGTACATGACGCCCTCAAGCCTATCATGGAGGCGCATGATCACGCGGCGTGAACTGGCCTCCACCCGGAAGCGGGCCGCCCGCATGCTGTCCCGGGCGGGCATCCGGCTCACCCCCGCCGAAACACGGACCATTGAAGTCGCCGATTTCGGGCTGGGAAAACTTTCCGAAACCGGCCTCGAACTGGTGATCTATGCCAACACCGACCGGTACTGCGCCAAGGAGTTGGTGATGTTCCCCCGCCAGACCTGCCCGGAACACCGGCATCCGCCCGTCGGCCGGCACCAGGGCAAGCGCGAGACGTTCCGATGCCGGTGGGGCGAGGTCTTCCTGTATGTGGAAGGCAAACGGACTGCGCGCCCCCGCGCCGTCCCACCCCGCGGATCAGAGAAGTGGTACCGGGTCCGGCACGAAATCCGGATGCTCCCCGGCGACCAGTACACCATTCCCCCCGACACCTGGCACTGGTTCCAGGCCGGGCCCAAGGGCGCGATCGTCTCCGAGTTCTCCTCCACCAGCCGCGACCCGTTCGACATCTTCCGCGACCCCCACATCCGGAGGGCGACGAAGGTCTATTAGCGTCCGGCTCGCAGGATGCGGGGGCGGCCCAGGGAGCGGGGCCAATCCAAGACAGAAGGAATACCGGGCCAGACATCGAAGAAGTTGTCGGGATACGGTTTCTCGCCGTCGAGATCCAGGCAGACCCGCCAGGCGAAGGTGCGGCTCGTGAAAATGGCCTGACCGTTCTTGAGGCGGACGGACACCCGAGCGCGGGGCGACTTCATCTCCTTGAAGTACGGCAGGATGAGCCGGTCGCGGGCGATCTCGATGCCATCGGCGGCGGTCAGGATGGCAAACGCCAGGTGGGTCTTGGTCCCTAGCCGGTCCCACTGGCGGGCATCAAACTCGGCCAGCAGGGTGGAGGCATTCGGCCGCAGGCGAGCTTCCACCGTCTGGTCCACGGGGTACTTGCCGGCCAGCGCCATGAGCCCGAATCGCAGGGTCGCGGTAATCGGTTCCGCGGCTTCGCTTACACCATAGACTCGGACGGTATCCGCCTCGCGGGTCACGACGAGAATGACCGGCGCGAAGGCGCGCCGGACGGGATGGAAGGACGGGGTGCGGCGCAGATAGTAGTCCACGACGGTCCAGGACCGGACCGCGGGCCAGGTGTCGTTGTACATCCAGAAGATCGCCGCGGCGGAGTCGAAC
>JAHFSL010000062.1:0-7614 GCA_023265785.1 Candidatus Coatesiibacteriota bacterium
CCTCGGCCTGCTTGACCAGCATCCCGTGCTTGGGGGCCTCGTTGATGAGCGACATCATGACGCCCGTGGCCGGCGTCATGGGATAGGCGGAGAAAAACTTGACGCCGCCGGTAATGAGCCCGGCGCCGAACGCCTCGTTGCCCTGCAGGAAGAGGCGCGCCTTGCCGTCCCCCTTCATGGAAACATCCTGCGGCTTGAAGTGCGCCTTCGCGTATTCATAGCCGGCCTTCACCACCCCGACATTGTTCTCCCGGATCTTCTCGTCCTTCTTGCGCCACTCGTGGCGGACCAGCTCGAGGATCCTCTCGATGTCCATGCCGGTGAGCCACACCAGCGCGCCGAGCGCGACCGTGTTCTGCATGATCGGCAGACGACCGAACGGGTTGGTCAGCTCCCCGACCGGCATCGGATACTGGCTGGCCCCGGGCTTCAGGACTCCCTCGGGCACCTTGACCTTGTCCGAATTAATGATGATGCCGCCGGTGGCCTCGATTCGGGGACCGTGGATGGCGACCGACTCCTGGTTCAGCGCGATCAGCACATCGAGGACATCCCCCTGCGAGTGCAGGGGCTTCTCGCCCACCCGCGATTTCCAGTAGATGTGCCCGCCGCGGATGGCCGACTGGTAGTTGTAGGAGGCGAAGACATGCAGGCCCTGCCGGGAGCAGGACCGGAGAAAGATGGAGTTGGCGGACCCGCTTCCGTCGCCCGCGGCCCCACCAATAATGACGGACACATCGTTGCGCATGCTGGTTCCTTACCCCCCTTCACGACGCGAAAACCGCCTCCGAGCATACCCCATCCCGGCGCGGGGCTTCAACCCCGCCGGCGGCCGGGCGGGAACGCCTGTTCCGCCCGCGCGACCCGCGCGGCCAGCACGGCGGGCGAGAGGGCGCCCGCACGCAGGATGCGCGGCGGCCATCGGGTGAGGTCCACGACGGTGGACGGGCGGCTCCGGCGCGGGCCGGGCACGGCCAGGACCCGGTCCGGCCACAGGCGTGTCGCCGCGGCCGCGTTGGACAGCGGCGGCCGGCCGCTCACGTTTGCGCTGGTGGTCGCCAGCGGCCCCACACGGCGCGTCAGGGCCAGCGCGAGCGGGTGCGCCGGAACACGAATCCCCACGGTCCGCCCGCGGCCCACGCCGTGCGGCAACCGGCGGCGCCGGCGCACGATGGCGGTCAGCGGACCCGGCCAGCACGCGGTGAGCAGGCGTCGGACCCGGGGCGACCAGGGCCCGGAAAACCGCGCCGCGGCGGCCACACTCGGCAGAAAGACCACGAGCGGCTTGGTGCCGGCACGGCCCTTGAGCCTGAAGATGGTTCGCACCGCCCGGCCATCGCCCGCCCGGCACCCCAGCCCGGGCACGGTGTCGGTGGGGAACGCCAGGATGCCGCCCCCCTTGAGCCACCGCACGGCCGACCCCGGAACGCGCCAGGCCGGCGACCCTGCGGCCGCCGGCCTGCGCTTCATGACCTCGCGGTTGATCCGCGTCAGCCGGTCAGCACTCCGAGTAGCCGCACGAGTGGCACTTCTTGCAGCCCTCCTCGAGCGCCAGCGTGGCGTTGCCACATGAGGAGCACAGATCCCGCCCGGTCACGGCGGCCGCCGCGCTGCCCGCATCGCCCGCCCCGGACGCCCCGGCTGCGGGCAGGCCGCGGCCGGACTTCTCGCCCAGGTAGTCAAAAATCACCCGGGCAATGCCGTCGGCCAGCGACCGCACCTTCTCCTGGCCCCAGCCGGTGGTCCGACTGCCGCCGATCCCCTCCAACTGGGTCGCGATCTTGAGGAGCCGCTCGCGTGCCGGCAGGGCCGCCTCGGCCCGCAGGGCGAAGGAAATCAGCCGCCCGATCGCCTCCGCGTCCGCGATGATGTCACTCCCCGACTTGCCCACCGTCACGAAGACCTCCAGCGGCTCGCCGGCCTCGTCCTCGTTGATCGTCACGAAGGCACTGCCCACGGGGGTCCGGATCACCGACGTCGTGCCGCGCACCTTGCTCGGCCGGGGCTTCACCGTGCCCTTTGGTGCGGACTTCGGGGACGGCCTCGCGGCCGTCTCTTCATTAATGCCAACGTTGAGCACCTGTGTCCCCTTGCACCCATCGCGGAACACGGTGATGCCCATGCAGCCCACCTCGTACGCCAGCATGTAGGCGTTCCGCACGTCGTCCACCGTTGCGCTGTTGGGCAGGTTGATCGTCTTGGAGACGCCGTTGTCCGTGTGGGCCTGAAACGCCCCCTGGTGGCGGATGTGCCACTCGGGCGCCACTTCGTGGGCCGTCACATAGACCTGCTGAACCGCCTCGGGCACGCCGGCCACCCCGTGGACGCTTCCCTGCTTGAGGATGCCCTCCCGCACCACGGGCGTCATCCAGTCGGCGTTCGCCGCCGCGGCCTCAAAGACCGGGTTGACGAAGGTGAGCCGGCGGTCGCCGACCACGTGCTGGAACGCCAGCGCGAAGATCGGCTCAATGCCCGACGAGCACCCCGCAATGATGCTGATCGTGCCCGTGGGCGCAATCGTGGTCACGGTCGAATTCCGCATCGGCTTGCCCGAGGCATAGATGCTCTGAGACCAATTCGGGAACGGACCGCGCTCCTCGGCCAGCTTCTGCGAGGCCTCGTGCGCCGCCTCATTGATGAATTGCATGAGCTTGCCGCCCAAGGCGACCGCCTCGGCGCTGTGATAGGGAAGCCCCATGGTCATGAGCAGGTCCGCCCACCCCATCACGCCCAGCCCCACCCGCCGGTTGTCCTTCACGCACTTGTCAATCGGCCCGCCCTCGCCCAGCGGATACGGGTTGGCCTCAATGACATCATCCAGGAACCGGATGCAGAGCTGGACGTTCTCCCGCAGGGCGTCCCAGTTCAGGGCGGTCGCCTTGCCCTCGCCGGTGATGAACTTGGCCAGGTTGAGCGAGCCCAGGTTGCAGGCCTCGTTGGGGTACAGCGGCTGTTCGCCGCAGGGGTTCGTGGCCTCAACGGTATTGATGCCCGGGGTGGGATTGGACGGCCCCGCGTTCACCCGGTCAATGAACACCAGCCCCGGATCGCCGGTTTCCCACGCACAATTGACGATCTGGTTGAAGACATCGCGCGCCTTGAGGCGCCGGGCCACGACCCCGGTGTTCGGCACGATCAGGTCGTACTCCCCGTCCGCCGCCAGGGCCTTCATGAACGGTTCGGTGGCGGTCACCGAAATGTTGAAGTTCGCGATCTGCCGGTCCACGAGCGTGTGCTTGACCACCGCGCGCGCCTCGGCCGGCAGGAAGGCCTCCACCGCCTTGTAGATGGCGGCGTGGTTGTCATCCAGGTCGCGCTTGCAGTGGATGAATTCCTGCACGTCGGGATGGTCCACCCGCAGGATGCCCATGTTGGCCCCGCGGCGCGTTCCACCCTGCTTGACCGCTTCCGTGGCCGCGTTGAAGACGCGCAGGAAACTCACCGGCCCGCTGGCGCGGCCCCCGGTGGACTTGACCTCGGCGTCCTTGGGACGCAGGCGCGAGAACGAGAAGCCCGTCCCGCCCCCGCTCTGGTGGATCTGCGCGGCGTGCTGGACCGTCCGGAAGATCCCCTCGATGGAATCCTCCACCGGCAGGACGTAGCACGCGGAATACTGGAGGCCGTTGTCCTTGCCGGCGTTCATGAGCGTCGGCGAGTTCGGCATGAAGCGATTCGTGAGCATCAGCGTGTAGAAGGCCTCCGTGACCTCCTCCACCGCCTCGGGCGTCCGCCCCCACTTCACCTCGATCTGGGCGATGGCCCGCGCCACCCGGCGGAACAACTGTTCCGGGGTTTCAATCGTCTGCCCGTTTTTCTTTTGCAGGTACCGCTCGGCCAGCACCCGCCGCGCCGCATCGGTCCCTTCCCATGCCGTCTGTCGAGTGACTTCCGTCCCTAGTTTCGCCATCGGTACCGGCTCCTCCTTGCGTGAGAGCGCTTGGGGTGAACCGTATTCGTTTTGTCCATTGCCCTGGCGGCGACCATTCAGGGGACACTAATGTCCGGGGACGGCAAGACTCCAGATCGCAAAAGCTTGCTTTCGGGAATGACCTGCCCTGCCCGGACGTGTAAGAGCTGTACCCGCGTTCCGCCTACATCTCGTGCTTGAACAGCCATTGGAACACAACAGGATGTGTTTGTCAAGCCCCGCCCCTTGGGGGTACAGTGTGACTGGAATGAGAAGCGTCTCCGGTTCCATGCTCCTCGTGGCCCTGCTCGTGGCACACCCCGCCCCGGCCGCCACCTCCGCGAAAGCCCACAAGCCGCAGATGGATTCCCTGCGCGGCGAGGTCGTGGACCTGGCGGGATACCTTGTGGACAAGGAACGCATCGGTGAGGCGTATGCCGACGCCGCCCACGATATGATCGCCAACGGCCGACCCGTGGGCATCCTGAGCAACGACGGCGTGCTCTACCTCGCCCTCGGCAAGGATTTCAAGGCGCCCAACGACCTGCTGGCGCCCTATGCCGGGAAGAAGGTGCGGGTGACGGGAAAAAAGATTCATCGTGCCAAAATGGCGGCTTTCGTCATCGAGCACATCGAAGAATTGCCGCCGCCCAAGACCCGGGCGAAGAAGAAGGGCTAGGCCGGGATCCTAGTCGTCGCCGGGTCGCCGGCGGCGCATCCACCGCTTCAGTTGGGGCCCGAGGTGGTCAATGAATTCCCGCTCGAAGCGGTCAAGCCCGTGCAGGGCAATGCCCATGCCGATCCAGGCATAGATCGCGGCGCTGTAGTAGCCACAGCCCACCGCCAGTCCGATCGCCCCGGTCGCCCACAGGCTGGCCGCGGTCGTCAGCCCCTGGACGGAGCCCTTGCTGTGCATGATGGTCCCGGCCCCCAGGAAGCCGAGGCCGGCCACCACATTGGAGGCGATGCGGGAGGGATCCACGGGCAACCCCGGCGCCAGCGTCGTCATGTGAATGGAGACCAGCATGATGAGGGTCGAGCCCATCCCGACCAGCAGGTGGGTCCGCAGGCCCGCGGGCTTGCCGCGCCACGCCCGCTCCAGCCCGATGACCCCCGAAAGGAAAGCCGACAGCGCCAGCCGGCCCGCCAGGTCCCAGTCCATGGACTTTATTCTACATGAGGGGACCTGCTATCATCCCCCGCATGCCGCCGATGCTGGAGTCCTCCCTGCCCCGCGAAACGCTCCTCGGGCGCGGCAAGGTCCGCGACCTGTACGACCTGGGCGACCGGCTCCTGCTCGTGGCCACCGACCGGCTGTCGGCCTTCGATGTCATCCTGCCCGATCCGATTCCGGGCAAGGGAACCATCCTGACCGCGCTCTCGAATTTCTGGTTCGGCCGCACCCGCGGGGTGATCGCCAACCACCTGCTTGATGAGCGCCCCTGGGTGACGGACCCCGCCCGGTTCGGGTCGCTTGCCGGCCGGGCGGTCATCGTGCGCAAGGCCCGGCCGGTTCTCCTGGAGGCCGTGGTGCGCGGGTACCTGACTGGCTCGGGACTTCTCGAATACCGGAAATCCGGGTCGGTGTGCGGCATCGCCCTGCCGGCCGGCCTGACCGAGGCCTCAAAACTGCCCGAACCCATCTTCACGCCGTCCACCAAGGCCCCCAAGGGCCAGCACGACGAGAATGTTGATTTCGCCGGAGCCTGCTCAATCGTCGGGACGGACCTGGCCACGCGGGTCCGGGATGCCGCCATCGCCCTCTACCGTGAGGCCGCCGCCTTTGCCGTGGGCCGGGGGATCATCATTGCCGACACCAAGTTTGAATTCGGGACCATTGACGGGAACCTAATCCTGATTGATGAAGCACTCACCCCCGATTCTTCCCGGTTCTGGCCGCTGGACGGCTGGGAACCCGGGAAATCTCAGCCCAGTTTCGACAAGCAATTCGTGCGCGACTGGCTCCTGTCCATCAAGTGGGACAAGAAGCCCCCCGCGCCCAATCTGCCGCCTGACATCATCGCCCGGACCGCCGCGAAGTACCGCGACGCGCTCGTCCGCCTGAATCCGGAAAACCCCGCGCTGAACGAAATCTAGCCCGGGCCGGAATCCGGCTCAGGTGGGGATTAATTCACCACTCAAGAGTTTGAGTTTCTTCACGCCCTCGATCTCCCCCATCACGATGAGGGCCTGGCCTGGGCTCAATTTCGTACCGGGCGAAGGATTAAAGGCATAGGCCCCCTCGCGGCCCTTGACAGCCAGGACCAGCAGGCCGGTCTCCTCATGGATATGGGAATCCTTGAGCGCCTTGTTGGCCAGCCGCGACCCCTCGTGCACCACCGCCTGCTCCACGCGGAGCGTGGCCGTCGAGGAGCGCAACATGACGTCCAGGAAGGAGACGACGGCGGGCCGCAGGGCCTCGGAGGCCATCCGCAGGCCGCCGATCGCGGTGGGCGAAACCACCGCATTGGCGCCCGCCTTGCGGAGCTTCTCCGCGGAATGATCCTCGTTGTACCGCGCCACGATGTGCAGGGCGGGATTGATCTGCCGCGCGGTCAGGACGACAAACAGGTTGTCCTTGTCATCCGTCAGACAGGAGACCAGCCGGCCGGCGGTCCGGATCCCGGCCTCCTCCAGCGGCTCCTCCCGTGTGGCGTCCCCCTGAACCACGGCATGCCCCTCGGCCCGCAGGGCTTCCACCAGTTTGGTGTCGCCCTCAATAATGGCAAAGGGCGACTTGGTCTTGACGAGTTCCCCCATCACATGCAGGCCGGTCCGCCCCGCGCCGCAGACAATGGTGTGATTCCGCATCTTGCCGATCATGCTCTTCATCTTTCTCCTCCGCAGAAGCCTTTGCAACTCCCCCTCCACGATGAAACCCGTGACCACGGAAATCCCGTACACGATCCCGCTCATCCCCAACAGCATCAGCCCGATGGTGAACAGCCGCCCCCCCGTGGTCAGCGTGTGCAGTTCCCCGAACCCGGTGGTGGTCAGCGTAATGGCGGCCATCCAGAGGCTGTCCATCCAGGTCCAGCCCTCGATCACCTTGAATCCGATGGTGCCGACCGTAAAAATCGTGGCCAGGACACCCAGCGGCAGGAGCAGGCGTTGCCGGATCATGCGGTTAGGAGGCTACCACATCCGGCGTGATCCGGATTGTGATCAGGCCGTGCGCGGGGACGCGAACCCGGACCGCCCCCCCCTCGACCCGCGCCGTGGATGAAACCAGCCGCCGTTCCAGCAGGTCCGTCTCGACCGCCGCCCGGGGAATGCCAAACGCCATGGCCCCCAGCCGGATGACGCCCTCGCACTCCTGCCCGGCGGTTTCATACAGTCGAACGATGAGGTCGTCCCCGTCCTCCGCCAGCTTGATCCCGGAGACCACGAGCCCGGCCCCTTCCACGCTGACCAGCGAGCCCTGGCGGCCAAGGCGCCCGCCATGAATCCCGGTCACCATCGCCCTTAAGGGGTGGTTGAGCCGTCGGGCCAACCGGGTGGCCTCGGCCGCATCTGGCTTTCCCGCACATGGCGTCAGCGTGAGGTGGACCTCCTGTCGTCCGATTTCGGGAAGCGGGTCCGGGTCGTAACTCGACCGGATGAGGGAGAGGTTGAGCGTGTTCCCGTCCAACGCGTGGCCATGCTTGGTGTCGTTGGCCAGCACGAGGCTGGCCGGGGTCCCGTTGGCCGTGGTGCCGGTGACACAG
>JAHFSL010000062.1:7624-9214 GCA_023265785.1 Candidatus Coatesiibacteriota bacterium
CATTGGCATGCTCGATTCGGTCCAGCGACCCGAAGGGAATCTCGTAGCGCGCTGTCGAGCCGGTGAGCGCCAGCGGCAGGGAGAACTTCAGCACGGGAACACCCTTCTCGGCGGTCCCGCGCTCCAGCCAGGTACCCTCCAGCCCCAAGTGCAGGCTCGGATCTCCGGCGAAGAGACGATAGGTCAGGGTGAGCCGCGAATCACCGAGCCCGAGTTCCACGACCATGCTGACGCGGCAGGGCCCCTGTTCCTTGTATCCGATGGACAGCACCTTGAGCCGGTCCCACGGGCCCGTGTGCCCCACCGTCCATGCAGTCATCCCGTGCGGCCGCTCGATGGCATGGAGGAGGCCTGCCACCGCCCCACCGATGAGGTCCACCCCCGTCCGCTTGTCGTGCAGGGTCGCAATGCCCCCGGTTTCTGAATCCAGCACCACGCGTACCAGGTCATTCTCCAGTCCGATCACCGGCCGTTCCACGGTCGAGTACGCGGTCGCGTGCAGGGGCTCCAGCAGGCGGGCGCGTTGGGCCGGCTCCGCCGCCTTCCCACCGCCGGTGACCGTGTAGACCGCGTAGCCAAACGCGGGAACCTTGACCGGAAACGCGACTGCGACATATTCGAAATACCACCACTCATTCCCGGTCCGGACTTTCTGGGCGGACATCTCGACGCCATCGGGCCCCCGCGCCGTGAAACTGATATCGCCGGGGGCCGGATTGAACCAGAGGATGGCCTCGACGATTTCCTCGCGGTCGCGGTCGGTATGGTTCCACACCACAAAGGGCCGGACCAGTCCCTCGTTGGCCAGGTCAATCGTGCTGATCTGGCCGTCATGGACCCACCACCCCGGGCCAAACCCGCGGCCGTGCTGGCCGACCCCCGGCGGCTCGGCGGCCGGGGGCGCCACCGGACTCCCTCCCGAAGTGTCCGCCAACCCGGAGAGCGCCCGGAGTGCGTGCGTCTCGGTCATCGTCGTGGTCGCGATGGTTTCCTGATACATTCCGTGGGCGCGGGTCCGGGTGTCGTGCACCCCCGACCCGGGCAGGATGTCGTGGAAGTGCGAGAAGAGCGTATCCCGCCAGGCGCGGGTCATCGCGTCCCGGGGATAGACCCGCTTGGCCGCGCCCCAGGCAAAGGCCGCGGAGGCCTCTGCGTCAAAGAGCCGGCTCTCGGCCACCCGATTGCCCTTCTTGATCAGCGACTCGGAGGTGTAACAGCCGGTGAACTCGGTGTTGAGTTCGCCCTCGAACACCGGGAACTTTCCCGCCTGCGCGGCAATCGCCTCAAAGCAGGCGTGCGCCGTCGAAAAGATGATGCGCGGAAAGATGGGCCAGGTCCCGTAGTCCATCCCGCGCTCCAGATCCCGCCGGGTCGGCCCGCCGCCATGGTCCCCCACCCCGTACACGAACATCATGTCCCTTGATCCCGTGGCCGTAAGGTTGTCGAAGGCAAATCCCCCGAGCCCGGTCGTGAGCACCCCGTTGTACCCGCGCTCGCTGTCGTTGTAGGTGAGTACCTTGGACCCATCGGGCCCCTTCCACAAGAACGCCGGCGGGCGCTTGGCCCCCAGGAACCCGGGCCGGTGCAGGT
>JAHFSL010000437.1 GCA_023265785.1 Candidatus Coatesiibacteriota bacterium
ACGGGCACCGGTTCCGGCGCCCAGGCCTGCGTGTCCTCCGTGCCCGACTCCGGCGCGGCCGGGGGCGGGGGCCGCAACCAGCGCGCCTCCCGCTCAATCCGGTAGTTCCCCGCCGTGATAATGGCGGACTTCCGGGGCGGCGTCGCGGCGGTCACACCAGCACCTCGCTCTCGCCGCCGCGGGCCACGGTGATTTCGCCGGTCTCCTCGAGCCGCCGGATCACGTTCACGATCTTCTGCTGGGCCTCCTCGCTGTTCTTGAGACGGACGGGGCCCATGACTTCCATGTCCTCGAGCACCATCTGGCGGGCGCGGACCGACATGTTCTTGAGGATCTTGTTCTTGACCCCGTCGCTGGCGCCCTTGAGCGACAGCACGATGTCCTTCTGATCAATGTCGCGCATCACCATCTGGATGGCCCGGTCGTCAATGAGCAGGATGTCGTCGAAGACGAACATCAGCCGCTTGATGTCGTCCGCCAGCTCGGGCTGCTCCTCCTCGAGCTTTTCCATGACGACCTTCTCGGTGGAGCGGTCCATCCGGTTCAGGATTTCCGCCACCGCGCGCACACCGCCGGCCGCGGCGTATTCCTGGGTGAACACCGAGGAGATCTTGCGTTCCAGCACCCGCTCGACCTCCATGATGACGTCTGGCGTGGCCCGCTCCATGATCGCGATCCGGCGCGTGACATCCACCTGCAATTCCTGGGGGAGCTGCCGGAGGATGTTGGCCGCGTGATCCGCCGACAGGTGGGCCAGGATCAGGGCGATGGTCTGGGGGTGCTCGTTCTGGATGAAGGTCAGGATCTGGTGGGGGTCGGCCCGCTTGATGAAGTCGAACGGGACGGTCTGGAGGGCCCCCTGGAGGCGGTTCAGGATTTCCACCGCCTTGTGGCTCCCCAGGCTCTTTTCCAGCAGGTCGCGGGCGTAATCCACGCCACCCTGCACCAGCGCATCCTCGGCGAGCGACATCTGGTAGCAATCCTCGAGGACCAGGTCCTTCTCCGCCGGCGTGATCTTGCGCATGTTGGCGATTTGGAGGGTGAGCTGCTCGACCGTCTCCTCCTTGAGCGCCTTCATGACCTGGGACGACATGTCCGGGCCGAGGGTGATCAGCAGGATCGCCGCCTTCTGTTCCGCACTCATGCCAGCCATAATGGACCCTCCTGTTCAACCCGCATCGAAACGTTCATCGTTTTTCCTCAAGAATCCACCGCTTGATAATTTGCGCGACCATCTCGGGCCGCTGCCGGGCCATCCGTGTCACATGCTGCCGGATCTGCTGCCGGCGCTGGCGCTCCAGGGCCGCCGTGGGTTCCGGCTCGATGAGCAGCGGCGGCGGCGGGGAGATTTCCTCGGCCTGGGGCGGCGGTGGGGGCGGCGGCGGGGCGGCCACCACGACCGCGACCGGCTCGGGAATCGGGGCCCCGGCAACCTCGACCAGCACGCGCTCCCGGACCACCCGCGGCCGCACCAGGGCCCGGATGAACAGGAGCGTCATCAGCACGACCGCCACGATGGCGCCGTATTTCCCCACCTCAACCCACATGGTTTCCCGCCTTTGGCGCTCACCTTCGGCCCGGTCCTGCGCCATCGAATCCGCCTGCGACTTGTCGAACGGAAGATTTTCCACGGCGATCACGTCGCCCCGCACGGTGTCCACGCCCGCGGCCGCGCTGACCACCCGCTGGATCGCGGCATGCTGCTGCGGCTGCACGTTGTCCACGAACACGGCCACCGTGAGCCGCTTGACCGCCCCCGGCGCCCTGATGATTTCCTCGGTTTTCTCGTTGATCTCATAATTGCGGGTGTCGTCCGCCTTGGCGTACGAGAGGTTCCCCCCCACGACCGCCTGGTACCCCGGGATGTTGGATTCCACCCCCGGAACGCCGCCCGGAATGCCCCCGACCCCGGTGTAGGTCTCGGTCTTGTGCTGCGTGCTGCGGGGAATGCCGTCCACCCCGTGGATCGGCTCAAAGGTCTTGCTCACCGACTTCATCTGGTCGAAGTTCATCTCGGCCGTGACCTTGACCGCCGCCCGGCCCGGGCCGAGCACCTTGCCCAGGATCTCCTCAATCCGCCGTTCCATGGCCATTTCCACGTGCCCCTGCACCGACAACTGTCCCTGGGTCAGCTTGGCCTGCCGGGAGAGTGCGGAGGACCCGCTGTCCCCGCCGGACGCCTCGTCCATGATTTCGTCGCGCACCGCATCCGAAAGGATGTTGCCGTAGTTGTCCATCACCTTGACATTCTGCGGCTTCAGCCCTTCCACGCCCAGCGAGACCAGGTGGATGACCCCGCGCACCTGCTGGGGCTCCAGCTTGTAGCCCCGCTTGATCTCCAGCAGCACCGAGGCCGTGGAATCCTTCTGCTGTTCGCTGTAGAGCGACGGGGCCGGCAGTGCCAGGTTCACCCGGGCGGTCCGGACCTGGGTGATGGCCATGATGGTCCGGACCAGCTCCCCTTCCAGCGCCCGGAGCATGGAGACCCGCTGTTGCGCGTCCGTGGTCCCGAGGACCTGGGACTTGTCGAACAGCTCAAACCCGACGCCCGGCCCCTTGGGCAGCCCCAGTGACGCCAGGCTCAGCCGCATCTCGTAGACGTCCTTGAGGGGCACCTCGATGGTGGCGCCGTCATCCTTGAGCCGGTAGGCCACCCCCGAGGTCTTGAGTTTCGCGACGATCAGGGAGGCATCCTCACGCGGCAGGTCTGCGAACAGGACGCCGTAAGCTTCCGGGGGCCGGGACAACGCCGCGAGGAGGAACGCCAGCACCACGAACGCCGTGATCGGCACGCCCGTGACGAGGCCCTTCTGCAGGGGCGACAGCCGCCCCCACAGCTCGCGGAACCGGTCCAGAAGCTGTCGCGCGTATTCGCCCATACCCTACGCCTTAGATTTGCATCCTGGCAACATCCTGGTACGCCTCGACCAGCTTGTTGCGGATGGACTGGGTGAGCTGCAGGGCCAGGTC
>JAHFSL010000063.1 GCA_023265785.1 Candidatus Coatesiibacteriota bacterium
CGTCGAAAGGCGCGTGTGATGGCGGTGACAAGTCACATCCAAGGCCAATTGCGACGGGAAGGTACAATATGCCGCGTCATGCCCCTGACCCGGCCGGAAGTCGAAGCCCTCGCCCACCTGTCTCGTCTCTCGTTGACCCCCGAGGAGCTGGACCGGTACGGCGCCCAGATTGATGCGATTCTGGGATATGTCCGGTTGCTCGAAAAGCTCGACCTGGCGGGGGTCGAACCGACCGCGCAGGTCTCGTCCGAGACGGACCGGACCCGGCCCGATGCGGTGACGCCGGGGGTCACCAACGCCGAGGTGGCCGGGTTCGCCCCGGAGTTCCGGGCGGGGTCCGTCCGGGTCCCCCGCATCCTCGAGGAATGACCCCGGCGGCCGGCGCGCCGACGATCCGCGAGGCGGCGGACGCCCTCGCCGCGGGCGCCACCACCTCGGTGGCGCTCACCGGCCGGGTGTTCGACCGGATCGCAGCGGTTGAATCCCGGGTCAACGCCTACCTCACCCTCACGCAGGACGCCGCGCTGGCCCAGGCCGCGGCCGCGGACGCCCGCCGCGCGGCGGGCACATCCCTCGGCCCGCTGGACGGGGTGCCGCTCGCGCTCAAGGACAACCTGTGCACCCGCGGGGTGGCGACCACCTGTGCCTCGCGGATGCTGGAGGGGTTTGTCCCGCCCTACAGCGCCACCGTGGTCGAGCGCCTCGCCGCCGCGGGGGCCGTCTTCACCGGCAAGACCAACCTCGATGAATTCGCCATGGGCTCCTCGACCGAGAACAGCGCCTTCGGTCCCACGCGCAATCCCTGGGACCTGTCCCGGGTCCCCGGCGGCTCCTCGGGAGGGTCGGCGGCGGCTGTCGCGGCGGGCGAGGCGCTGGGGGCGCTGGGGTCCGACACCGGCGGCTCAATCCGCCAGCCGGCCGCGCTGTGCGGGCTGACCGGACTCAAGCCCACGTACGGCCGGGTATCACGGTACGGACTGGTGGCATTCGCCTCTTCCCTCGACCAGGTGGGCCCGCTGGCCCGCACCGCCGAGGATGCCGCCCTGCTCCTGGAGGCCATCGAGGGGTACGATTCCCGGGACTCGACATCGGTCCGGCGCGACTGGGAAAAACCGCTGGCGGCCCTGACGGGCGACCTCAAGGGGAAAGTCATCGGCGTGGCCGAGGAGTGGTACGGTCCGGGGCTGGATCCGGAAGTCCGCCGGGCGGTGGAGTCGGTCCGGCCGGTGCTTGAGAAACTCGGCTGTACGTTCCGGACGGTGCGGCTCCCCCTGCAGGATTACGGCCTGCCCGTCTACTACCTGATCGCCCCGGCGGAGGCCTCGTCCAACCTCGCGCGGTATGACGGGGTGAAGTACGGCCGGCGGGTGGAGGGGGCCCACCTGATCGAGATGATGAAGAAGACGCGCAGTGCAGGGTTCGGGCCGGAGGTGAAGCGTCGGATCATCCTGGGCACCTACGTCCTCTCGGCGGGCTACTATGACGCGTATTACCTCAAGGCCCTCAAGGCCCGGACCCGGCTCCGGCAGGATTTCGAGGCCGCCCTTTCCGCGTGCGATGCCCTCCTGTCACCGGCCACGCCGACGCCCGCCTTCCGGATCGGGGAGAAGGCGGACGATCCCCTGCAGATGTATCTTTCCGATATCTATACGGTGTCCATCAACCTGGCGGGGATCCCCGCGCTGGTCTTCCCGTGCGGGATGTCGGGCGGCGGCCTGCCCATCGGCGCACAGTTGATCGGCCGGGCCTGGGAGGACGCGGCCCTCCTGCGCCTGGCCCACCGGTACCAGGCCGAGACCGACTGGCACCGGAAGGCGGCGCCCTGTGCCTGACCTGGAGACCGTCATCGGGCTGGAAACCCACGTGGAGATGTCCACAAAGTCCAAGGTGTTCTGCGGGTGTTCCACGACGTTCGGATCGGCGCCCAACACCCAGGTCTGCCCGGTCTGCCTCGGCCTGCCCGGCGCCCTGCCGGTCATGAACCAGGAGGCCCTCGACGGCGCCATCCTGCTCGGGCTTGCGCTGTCCTGCACGATCGCCCCACGGTTCAAGTTCGACCGCAAGCACTACTACTATCCCGACCTGCCCAAGAACTACCAGATCTCGCAGTACGACCTGCCGTTCGCCGAACACGGGACGGTCACCCTGGCCAGCGGCAAGGCCATCCGGGTCAAGCGCGTGCACCTCGAAGAGGACGCCGGCAAGCTGATCCACGAGGGTGCCGGTGGCCAGATCGGCGGCGGCACCGCCGCGCTCGCCGACTACAACCGGTCCAGCATGCCCCTGCTGGAGATCGTGAGCGAGCCGGATTTCCGGACGCCTGCCGAGGCGTCGGAATACCTCAAGGCGATGCAGACGCTCGTCCGTTACCTGGGCGTCTCGGATGGGAACATGGAGGAGGGCTCCCTGCGGTGTGACGCGAACATCTCCGTCCGGCGCAGGGGCGAAACCACCCTCGGCGCCAAGGTCGAGATCAAGAACATGAATTCATTCCGGGCCGTGGAGCGCGCGCTGGCCTTCGAGGCCGCCCGCCAGGCCGATGCCCTGTCCCAGGGCGAACCGCTGGTACAGGAAACCCGGCTGTTTGACGATGCCACGGGCGAGACCCGCGCGATGCGGGGCAAGGAAGGCGCGCACGACTACCGGTACTTCCCCGAGCCCGACCTCCTGCCCTTCACCGTCTCCCCCGCCCTGCTGGCCGCCCTCAAGGCCCGGATTCCAGAACTCCCGGCGGCGCGGCAGGCCCGCTATATGAAGGAATGGGGCCTGCCGGAATACGATGCCGGGGTCCTGACCGCTGACCGGCCGGTGGCCGAGTATTTCGAGGCCGTGGTGGCGGCGGGGGCCGCGGCCAAGACCGCCTCGAACTGGGTGATGACCGAACTGCTGGGGGCCCTGAACGCACGGAACCAGCCGCTGACCGATGCCCGGATCGCCCCCGCCCAACTGGCGGCGCTGATCGGGCTGATCGGGGACGGCACGATCAGCGGGAAGATTGCCAAGACGGTCTTCGCCGCCATGCTCGACTCCGGCAAGGACGCCGCCGTCATCGTCAGGGAACAGGGCCTCGTCCAGATCACGGATGAGGGAGCGCTCGCCGCGGCCATCACGGAGGTTCTCGGCCGGAACGCGCCGTCCGTCGCGGACTACAAGTCCGGCAAACAGGCCGCCATCGGCTTCCTGGTCGGCCAGGTCATGAAGGCCACGGGCGGCAAGGCCAACCCGCAGATGGTGAACACCCTCCTCCGGAAGGCGCTGGCCGCGTGAAGCGCCTCACCTACAGGACGGCCGGGGTGGACATCCGCCGGGGCGATGCCCTGGCCGACTTTGCCCGGCAGGTGGCCCGGAAGCGGCGCGACCCCAATGTCGTGGCCGGAGTGGGCGGATTCGGCGCGCTCTACCGCGTGCCCGTGCGGTCCGGACACCCGCCACCCCTGCTGGTCTCCGGCACCGACTCGGTCGGCACGAAGCTGAAGATTGCGTTCCTCACGGGCCGCCATGACACGGTCGGCATTGACTGCGTGGCGATGTGCGCCAACGATGTCGCCTGCTCGGGCGCCCAACCGCTCTTCTTCCTGGACTATATCGGCATCAGCCGGCTCACCCTGCCCGTCGGCCGGGCGCTGGTCCGGGGCGTGGAGGCCGGGTGCGCCCTGGCCGGATGCTCGCTCGTGGGCGGCGAGACGGCCGAACTGCCGGGACTTTATCGGGCCGGCGAGTATGACCTCGTCGGGTTCTGCGTGGGCGCCGTGGCCGAGCGGGAGATGGTGGATGGGTCCACCGCCCGGCCCGGTGACCTCGTCATCGGGGTCGGGTCGGCGGGATTGCACAGCAACGGGTTCTCGCTCGTGAATGCCCTGCTCCTGGAACGCCACCGGATGCGGTTGGAGGCGCGGGTGCCCGAACTGGGCTGTACGCTGGCCGAGGAGCTCCTGCGACCCACCAGGATCTACGTCAAGGCGATCCGCGCCCTCATGGGCACCGTCACGATCCGGGCCCTGGGCCACATCACGGGATCGGGCCTGCCGGGCAAGGCCCCGCGGCAATTGCCACGCGGGCTGGGCCTGCGGCTCACCGCGGGTTCCTGGCCCGTCCCGCCCATCTTCAGCCTGATCGAGCGGACGGGCCGGATCGCCCGGTCCGAGATGTACTCCACCTTCAACATGGGGCTGGGCCTCACGGTCGTGGTGCGCCGGACCGACGGCGAGGTGGCCCTCAAGGCCCTGCTGGATGCCGGCGAGCGGGCCTGCGTGGTCGGCGAGGTCGTCTCCGGGAGGCGATTCGCGCTGGTAGAATAAGGAAGCGATGGCACGGCAGGCGGTTCGGTCGCTCCTGGGGTGCGGGTTCGCCCTCGCCCTCCTCCTCCCCGCGCCCCCCGGGATGGCCGATGACTCCTCCCCGCGCGAGGACCCCGACACCCACTGGCCGACGCAGGAATGGCCGATGACCGGCCAGGACAACGACCAGCAGTGCAATATCACTGTGGATTTTACCTGCGCCCGGTTGGGCAACCTTCCCTCCTCCGGCGTCGCCCAGCCGCAGGAGAATGTCAGCCTCTTCCAGGCCCATCACGGCCAGGCCGTGACGGCGGCGGTCGGCGGGAAAATCCTGACCACCAGCAAGCACGGAATCGCTGCGTCCTGCCAGGCCAACGACCTCCTCCTCCTCGTCAATGTGGCGACCTTCAACTCGGGCGGGCTGGTCGTCCACCACAGTACCGGGTGCGGGCCGACGGTCGGCTCACCGATTCTCGCCCCCCTCACACCCCCGGGCTCCGTGGCTATTTCCGCTCCGGGACTCGTGGACGCCTTCTACCTCGCGGAAGGCTGTACGCGGCTCACGATGACCCGATTCGTGATCACCACCACGGGATCCAAACCCCCGTTTACCCCTTACGCGGGCGAAGTTGGAAGTGAGGACCACGGGTTCTACGAATTGGCCACCCATTTCGTCGAGGGTCCGACGCTGGCCAACAATGTCATCTATGTCGCAACGAATCGCAAGAACTATCCCCTCCCCCAGGGGCCGTGCTACCTGTACGCCATTGACCGCAATACGCTCGCCGATCGGTGGAAGGCGCAGCTCCAGACCGGCGAGCCCTCGCAGGGGCCGGTCCCCAAGGGGCAGGAACCCCCCGAGCCGACTTCACGGTTCCACGCCACCACGGCCGCGGCGGTGCGTGACGACCTGGTCGTTGTCGGGTGCCGAAAATATGACGACAGCGACGGTTCCGTCGTCGGCTACGCGTTGATCGCCTTCAACACGCTGGACGGCACCCAACGCTGGTCGTTCCCCACCGATGCCGAGATCAATCCGAATCCGGTGATCACCCAGGACCTGGTGATTTTCGGCACCGCCGATGGCCGGGCCCACGCGCTGACGCACGACCTGGTGATCCGGGACCGGGACGGCAAGGTATTCTGGGAAACCCCCTGGGACCGGCGCCTGCGCTACCAGGTGCGGCCGTTCAATGAGCCGCAGGCACTTGCGGACGAGGCACTGTACGGCCCCGCGTTGAGCGGTGACGGGAATTTCGCCTATTTCGGGGGGAGCGGCGGTCGCGTGCACCGGTTCGGCATCCAGAACGGCGCCGCGGCCTCCTCCAAGACCCTCCAGTATTTCGGCGAGGTGACCTACCGCGACAATGATTACCGGCTGAACTACGACTCGAACGGGGCCTTGATTGTCCGGCCGTGCAGGATCAATTCCCCGCCCGCGGTCTACAAGAGCAAGACCCTGATCGTCAAGTGCTGGACGCAGAACTACGGGACCCCCGTGAACGGCGCCTACATGTTCGCGCTCAAGATTCCGGACCTTACCTTCCTGCCAGATGTTGATGCGTTTACGATGTATCCGGGATCCCCGGATTTTCTTGACATCGACGCGCCGGCGTTCAAATTCCATGGCGCGCCGGACGATTTTCACGGGTTCGGGGGGGTGGCGTTGAACTTCTTCACATACAACTATATTGGCGGCCTCCCGATCTTCCAGTACGACGAAATCCAGCGGGCGCAATATATTTTCAATACCGGTCTCGGGTACAACCTTTCGTCGCAGTACACCGTCGGGGGAACCTTCGAGGATTCCGGTGGCGTCAGCATCGGGAGCGGCTATGTGCTGGCCACCGACCGGTCGGGGAACTTCCTGGCCATCCCCAGCACCAAGACGTTCAATCCGGCCACGGGCGGCGGCACCCTGGGGCCGTTCGCGCCGCCGACGCCGGGGCCGCCGGATCCCCTGGGCCCCAAACCGCTGGGTCCCATCGAGGTCTTCCCGAATCCCTTCCGCCCGGCCGCCGCCACGGGGGGCATCGCGAAGTTCCGGAACCTGCCCGACGGGACCTTCGTGGAGCTCTACACGCTGGCCCACGAGCGGGTCCGCCTGCTGGCCCCCGTGGGGAACCTGGCGACCTGGGATGGCCGCAACGAGGCCGGCCAGCAGGTCGCGACGGGTGTCTACCTCTACCGGATCGTCCTGCCCGGCGACAAGCCCCCGCTGATCGGCCGCCTCGCCCTGATCCGCTAGGGGCCATGGCCGTCCCCCGGGTCGCGCGACTGCGGGCGGACGCCCTGCGTGCCGAGATCACCCGGCATGATGCGCTCTACCATGTGGACGCACGGCCGGTCATCTCGGACCGGGCCTATGACCGGCTCCAGCGCGAACTGGCCGACCTGGAGGCGGCCCACCCGGAGCTGGCCACCCCGGATTCGCCCACCCGCCGCGTCGGCGGCGCCCCCACGAAAAGGTTTGCGCCGGCCGCGCACGAACCCCCGATGCTCTCGCTGGACAACACCTACAGCGCGGAGGAGGTCCGAGCCTGGGACGAGCGCTGCCGGAAACTCCTGCCCGGGGCGGACTTCCGGTACGTGGTGGAGCTCAAGATTGACGGCGTCGCCGTCTCCCTCACCTACGAGCGCGGCGTCCTGGTGCGGGGCGCCACCCGGGGAGATGGCGCGCGCGGCGACGACATCACCAACAACATCCGCACGATCCGCTCCCTGCCCCTGCGGCTGGCCGGGCGCGACCTCCCCGACCGGTTGGAGGTCCGGGGCGAGATGTTCCTCTCCCGGGAGGCGTTCGCAGCGGTCAACCGGGCGCAGGAGGATGAGGGCGAGGAGCCGTTCGCCAACCCGCGCAACTCCGCGGCGGGCACGCTCAAACTCCAGGACCCCGCCGCCGTCGCCGCCCGCCGGCTGGACGGATACATCCACACCCTGGCGAGCGCCGACGGCCGCGCCTGGCCGTCCCATGCGGCCGCCCTGGAATCGTTCGGCACCCTCGGCCTCCCGGTCAACCCGCACCGGCTCCTCACCCGGACGCTGGACGAGGCCCTGGCGTTCTGCGCCCGGTGGGAGAACCAGCGTGAGGATCTCCCCTATGACATTGACGGCATGGTGCTCAAGATTGACGACCTGGAGCACCAGCGGCGGCTGGGCGCCACCGCCAAGAGCCCGCGGTACGCCATCGCCTTCAAGTTTCCCACCCCGCAGGCCACGACCCGCCTGCGCGAGATCACCGTGCAGGTCGGCCGGACCGGCGTCCTGACCCCGGTCGCCAACCTGGAGCCCGTCCCGCTGGGCGGGTCCACGATCGCGCGGGCCACCCTGCACAACGAGGATGAGGTCCATCGCCTTGACGCACGCGCCGGCGACACCGTGCGCATCGAAAAGGGCGGCGAGGTGATCCCGAAGGTGGTGGAGGTGGTCACGGCGCGGCGGCCTGCCGGCACGAAGCCCTTCCGGATGCCGTTGCACTGTCCCGCCTGCGGCGAACCGGCTGCCCGCGCCCGGGATGAGGTCGCCTGGCGGTGCGACAACCCGGAGTGCCCGGCGCAGGTCAAGCACCGGATCACGCATTTTTGCCGCCGCGGGGCGATGGCGATCGACCATGTGGGCGAAGCGCTGGTGGACCAGCTGGTGGAGGCGCGCCTCGTCCGCACGCCCGCGGACCTCTACACCCTCACCGGCCCCGCACTCGCCGCGCTGGACCGGATGGCGGACAAGTCCGCCGAGAACGTCCTGGCGGCGATTGCCGCCAGCCGGCGGCGACCCCTTGCCGCGCTGGTGTTCGCGCTGGGCATCCGCCACGTGGGCGTGCGGTCGGCCGAACTCCTGGCGGGGAAATTCGCGACGCTGGACCTGCTGATGAAGGCGTCCGCCGCCGACCTGGAGGCCATCCACGAGATCGGCCCGGAGGTGGCGGCCGCCATCCGCGCCTTCTTCCGGCAGGCCCCGGTTCGTGCCATGGTGGCGCGCCTCAAGACGGCCGGCGTCAACATGAAGCGCCTGGAAGAGGAAGAGCCGGTTTCGGACGCGTTCGCGGGGAAGACCTTCGTCTTCACGGGCGAGATGGAGACCATGACCCGCCGCGAGGCGGAGGCCCTCGTGCGATCGATGGGTGGGGCCGCCGCCGGGGCGGTCTCCCCGAAAACGACCCATGTCGTGGCCGGCCCGGGCGCGGGAACCAAGCTGAACCGGGCCCGGGCGCTGGGCCTCACCATCCTGGATGAGGCGGCGTTCCGGAAGCTCGCGGGGGTATCATAGGCCCGATGGAACCGGTGCGGCATGTCCGGCTCGGCCTCACGGCGGCCGTCCTCACGGCCGCGCTGGGGTGCCATGAGGGTGTCCACCCCCAGCCGGCCGCCGCGGCCTCGCCCGTGGTGTCCCCCGCCCCCCGGCCCGCGGAAAGGGTCGGGGCCCTCCCCGCCCTCCCGGGGTTGCGGTTCGGGGAGGAGATCTCCTTCGTCGTCATGGGCGACAATCGGGGCGATGAGGACGGGACGCAGGCCCCGGTCTTTCTCCAACTGCTCGACCGGATCAACAGCCTGGGACCGCGGTTCGTCTTCACCACCGGCGACATGATCGCCGGGTACGAAGACGACGAGGCCAAACTGCGGCGTCAGTGGGACGGGTACCGCAAGGCCATCGCGGTCCTCGGCATGCCGATCTTCCACGCGGCGGGCAACCACGACCTGTCCAACCCGCTGATGGCCCGGATCTACCGGGAGCTCTGGGGCCCCACCTATTACGCCGTGGACTTCGCGTGCACCCGGCTGATCGCCCTGGACACCGAGACGGAACACGGGCGCATCGGGGCGGCGCAGTTTGCCTGGCTGGAACAGCAGTTGAACTCCACGCTGGACCGCCGCATCTTCCTGTTCTTCCACGAGCCGCTCTTCCCCG
>JAHFSL010000438.1 GCA_023265785.1 Candidatus Coatesiibacteriota bacterium
CCCGCCCGGCGCTCGCCGATGTCCGGCTCCTGGGGCGCATCCTGGACCACATGATTGCCGATGCCGTGGCGGCGACGCCCCCGGGCGGCCGCGTGGACGTCTTTCTGGCCATGGAGGAGGAGGACCGGCACGTGCGCTTGGAGATCCAGGATGGCGGCGACGGTACAACCGCGCCAACCGTCGACCCCTACTGCCGGACGGCTGCGGCGGCGATGGGCGCCACCCTGATTCCAACGTGCCATCCGGGCCGCGGCGGGCAGATCACCCTCGTCCTGCCGGTGGCCGCATCCAGCCATCCTTCCGAACCCACCGCGGCGCGCTCGTTGACGCCCACCCGATAGCCGGCCCAGCCGGTGGTGTTGACCCCGGCGTTACCGGTGAGTTCGGAGGCGCTCCGCGGCGGCCATGTCCCGGACCACGCCGGCCACATCGCGGGTGGGCCGCCAGCCGAGTACCCGCCGGGCCCGCGCCGCATTGCCGCCATTCGCCGCAATGTCCGCGGGGCGATACAGGGACCGGTCCACCCGCACATGGCGCCGCCAGTCCAGCCCGAACGCCGCGAAGGCGAGGTGCACGAATTCCCGGAGCGCCACGGTCCGGCCGGTCGCGATGACATAGTCGCCGGGACGCGGCCGCTGGAGCATCCGCCACATCGCGTCCACGTAGTCCGGCGCCCAGCCCCAGTCCCGCCGGATGTCCAGGTTGCCCAGCCGCACGGTCTCCTTGGACCCGGCGGCGATGCGCGCGGCGGCCGCCACCACCTTGCGCGTGACATACCGCTCGGGGCGCAGGGGTGATTCGTGGTTGAACATGATGCCGGACGAGACCCGCACGCCGTACGCCTCGCGATAATTGACCGCCATCCAGAACGCCGCGGCCTTCGCCACGCCGTACGGACTGCGGGGATGGAAGGCGGTGCGCTCGTCGGCCTTGGTCCGACCGAGGTGGCCGAAGCACTCCCCCGAGGCGGCGTTGAACAGGCGCACGCCCGGATACGAAAACCGCGCGACCTCGAGCAGGTTGAGCGTGGCTTTGACGATGCTGTCGTAGGTTTCCGCGGGTTGCTCGAACGACAGGCCGACCGAGTTCTGGCCGGAAAGGTTGTACACCTCGTCCGGTCGCGCCTCACGGAACGCCTGGAGCACGTTCCGCGCATCCCGCAGGTCGGCAGAGAGCAGGCGCACGGACCGGTCCACGCCCGCCTGCGTGAGGCCCGCCAGCGAGGCCGTGTCCCGGTCCCGGGACGTCCCGACCACGCGGTAGCCCTTGTCCACGAGGAGCCGGGCCAGGTAGGCTCCGTCCTGCCCGGTGACGCCAAAGATCAGGGCCCGTTTATGCCTGGCCACGGATCGCATTCTCTCACGCGGAGTGCGCAGCCGCTCCGTTCCCTGCCTAGTTCACGGACACTCTGTAGCAAACACATCCTGTCGTATTCACGCCCGCGGAGGGGATGGTCCACCGGAGCCAGAAGGTCCCGGCCGTGGGGTTGCCCGTGGTGAAGGCCGCCGGGGGCGTGGCCGAGGCGGCCGTGGAGTAGGCCGTCGCGGGCGCCACGCCCGCCGAGTTCCCGCAGTCAAACGCCGCCGTCCCGGCCTCGGGGACGAAGGTCGTCCCCTGCGGAATCGCATCGGTGATGACGAACGTGAACGCCGAAGCGCTGGAGTAATTGCTCCAGCAGACCCGGAACCGGACGGTGTCGCCGGAAGCGCCGATGGCCAGCAACGGTTGCTTGAAAAGTTTCACATCCACGCCGACGACCATGATGGCGGTGAGTCCCGCGATCGAGCCGTCCGCGGTGTCGGCGGCCACGATCGTCTGGACGCCCAGCCGGCCCAGCGTCACCGCGAAGAAGATCTTGACCCCGTTGTCGCCGCACCCGATGCCGCAGTCGCACGATGAGCCGTTGATATCGGATTTCCAGGTGTAGTTGTAGGTATCCATCGCGGTCGCGGCGATCTTGGCCGTGGGGTCGGTGGAGGTGAACGAGGTGGTGCCGCAGTAATCGGTCTGGGTCTGGGCATTGCCGTCCACCACCAGGACGGTGATCCAGAAGGTCTGTCCCACGAACGCCACGGGCGGGGCGATGATCGTGTAATGCACGCCCTGCGCCAGGAAGGGCGCGGTATAGATTTTTTCCACCTCCTGGCAATGGATCTGGTGGGCGGCGGCGATGATGCCCCCCACCGAGGTGATCTTGTAGTTGCGCAGGACGCCGTTGCCCGGCTTGGTGAGTCCCATGAAGGAGACACAGCAATCCGGCCCCGGGGTGGTGTAGGTCGCGACGGATCCCGCGTTGCTGACCGCCGTCACCACGGTCTGGGACTTGGGGCAGTAGAAGTCCATCGTCATGATCTGGTTGTAGACGCCACCGCAATCGGCCTTGTCCCCCCCGGCCACCATCTGGAACCAGAACTGGTTGCCGCCCGGCGGGGTCGTGGAATGGATGACCGACCCGCTCCCGTACGGGCTGTAGATGTCCCGGCCGTTGTAGACCTGAATCGGGCCGCCGCTCACCAGTTTCACCTTGTACAGGGTGAAGGTGTCCACGATCAGCGGGTCGAAGTTCTGGCCGTAGACATGGGGATTGCCCGCGGCGGCCAGCCCGGAGGCCACATTGTCCACCCGCAGGAGCGTCCAGGAACCCGAGGAGCCCACGACCTGGTTGGTGAGGTGGGTCGTGGAGATGTTCGGGGCCAGCGGATTGTCGGCGAAATACTCCCAGACCTCGTACGTGGCCCCGACCACGCCGACGTTGCCCACCGCCAGCGAGGCACCATCGGTATCCGGGCCGCCGCAGTACGGATAAAAGGTGGCGGGGGCGGTCGAGGACACGAGGTGGCCGTTTTCCGCGTTGGGCGCCTGGGTCCCCGAATCGTTGAAGGCCCCGCCCGCGCCCATGCCCGGATACCCCTTCAGGATCACCAGCGGCGCGGCGGAGGAGATGACCTTGTATGACTCGGCGATG
>JAHFSL010000439.1 GCA_023265785.1 Candidatus Coatesiibacteriota bacterium
GGGCGCGCACGACGCCGCCCAGCCGCGCCGCGCCTAGGACGAGGGCGTTCCAATACGCGTCGAAGGAGGGTAACGTCAGGTCCACCGCGACCTCGCGAAATTCCGGGTCCCTGAATCCCGCGTGGTGCAGGAGTGGGGCCAGCGCCGCCTCGGTGCCGAACCCGAACATGGCTGGGCCCGGCGGGAACCCCGCGGTCGGGGCGACCTCCTTGACGGTGGTGAGCATGAGGGCCATGAACCCGACGCGTTCCAGCGGGGCCCAGACGGAGAGGGCCAGCCGGCCGCCGGGCTTGAGGACGCGGTGGAGTGAGGCCAGTGCGGCGGCGGCATCGGGGAAGTGCATCAGCCCGAACCCGCAGACGGCGGCATCAAAGGCCCCTTCCGGCAGGGCCAGCCGCTCCACGTCCATGACCTCAAACCGGGCATCTCGCACGCCGGCCGCGTTGGTCCTCGCCAGCTGGATCATCCGGTCGGAAAAGTCCACCCCCAGGCACTGGCCCCCCGGGCGCACCCGGGGCAGGGCGCGCAGGGTTAACACTCCCGGGCCGCAGGCGGCGTCCAACAGCCGATGGCCGGGATGGGGGTCGAGCAGGTCCAGGAGGGGCTCCGCAAACTGCCCCGTGGCACGTGCCAGCCAGCGGTCGTAGTCGGCCGCCACCGCCTGGTAGCCGGCCAGTTCGGCGGTACGGTAGGATTCCATATCGTAGTCGGGCATGGCCCCGAGTCTAGCAGGTGGAACGAAGGCGATTGGCGGAGTGTTACGATACCAACAGCTTCCATATCCGGAGGGACTTCCATGATGAAGCATCGCGTTGCGTTCCTGATGATCGCGCTCCTCGGAGCCCGTCTCGCCCTGGCCGCCGCCGCGACGCCCGCGATTCCCGGCGGGGGAAATCCCCACAACGACAATCCGAATGCCGCCACACCCGCGGAACCCGGGGGTGGCAACGGCGGCGGGAATACCCCGCAGTCGCAGACCACGCCCTCGGGAACCGAGACCGCCCAGCCCGGCGGCGGAAATCCCCACAATGACAACCCGAATGCCGCCACGCCGGCCAATCCGGGTCACCAGGGCGGCGATCCCGTGACCACGCCGCCCCCACCGTTCGTGCGTCCCGCACCGCTTCCGGGTTCCCGGCGCGGCGGTGCCCCTGAGGCACCCCCAATCTACCGGCCCGATCCCGCCCCGGCCCAGCCGCCGCAACCGCCCTACACGCCGCTCACCATGCCCTATGTCGCCCCAGCCCCCCCGCCGTTTCCCGCTCCGCCCGCCTCCATCCTGCCGTCCATCGGCGCGCCGGGGCCGGTCCTGGTTGCGGCAACCCCGTTGGTCAATCCGTCTGTACCCTGTGTCGAAGTCCATGACGCGGTCCTGACGCCGAACGGCCAGTGGCTCCTGACCCCCGACGCCAACGGAAACGCCATCCTAGTGGTGGACGCACGCCGGAATGTCCTGATTACCCGGCTGGCAACCGGGCCCGGTCCCGTGGCCATCGCGGTCACCCCGAACGGGCAGTCCGCGTGGGTGGCGAACTTCCTGGGAGGCAGTGTGACCGAGTTGAACCTGCGCGACCTTCGGGTGATGGGGTCCGTGGCCACCGGCAGGAACCCGTCCGCGGTCGCCGTCAGCGCGGACGGCCGGCGCGTCTACGTGGCCAATGCCGGGGACGGGACGGTGAGCGTCCTGAACGCCCAGTTCCGCCAGGTGGACGCGATCGTGCTCGTGGGTCCTTCCCCGGCCGACCTGCGCCTGGCTCCGGACGGCCGGTCGCTGTTTGTCAGCAACGCGGGTGACGGAAGCGTTGCCATCCTGGACACGGGCCCGCTCCGGGTCGTGGCGATCGTCCGCGGGCGGTGATCCGGCTCCGGGCCCCTGGCACGGCCGCTCTCGCGGCGACCGTGTTCCTGGTGGCAGGGAACGGGGCTGAAGCGGCGCTCCGGCGCCATGCGGGGACCAGCCCGGAGTTGGTGCCCGTGGAGGTCGTCACGGTCACGGCCAGCGGCGGCCGTCCCGTGGTCATCCTCCGGCAGGCCGGTGGGACGCGCGCCGTGGGGCTGGCCATCGGCCACCCGGAAGCCGAGGCGATCTGGATGAAGCTGGGCGGCGTGGAGGCGGATCGGCCCCTGGCGCCCGACCTCATGCAGGCGATGATGCACGCCACGGGGCTGTCGCTGGACGCCGCCCTGATCACCGGGGTCAGGGACGGGACCTACCTGGCGGAATTGCGGTGCCGGTCCGGATTCCGGGAAATCGTGCTGGACAGCCGGCCCAGCGACGCCATCGCCCTGGCCCTGCGGTGTCGCCGGCCGATTCTCATGGCCCGTGCGCTCCTGGATTCCGCGGACGCCCTCGACCTCGCCGCGGTCCGCGCCCAGCCGGTGATGTACGGCGGGTTGACCCTGCAGGTCATGACGCCCGACCTGGCGGGTCGGCTCGGGCTGGCCGGCACGGCCGGAGTGGTGGTCGCCGACGTCCGCCCGGGGCGGTTCGCCGCCGCGCTCCACCGCGGTGATGTGTTGGTCAAGGTCGGCGGGCACGGCGTCCTGGACGCCTTCGATGCCGCCGTCAATTTGCACCGGACCGCGGGGCGGCCGGCCGCGCTGATCGTCCGGCGCGGCGGGCGCCCGGTGACGGTCTTCATTCCCGCCGGTGATCCCGGGCCATGAGCCGCGTCCTCCTGTTCGGCGGCGGTACCTGGCATGACTTTCCGGGGATTGCGGCGGCCGTGACGGAGGCCCTGGCACCGGTGGCGCGGGTGGAGTACACCGAGGATCCGGGGCGGCTCTCCCGGCGGGGGCTTGCGGGCGCCGATGCCCTGGCGATGTACACCTGCTTTGCCCTGGGTGACGACGCCCTCACGGACAAGTCCCGCGCCGCCCTGCCCGGGCATGCCCAGGAGGCGGTCGAGTCCTTCGTCGCCGGGGGAGGCGCCTTCCTGCCCCTGCACGGAATCATCTGCAGTT
>JAHFSL010000064.1 GCA_023265785.1 Candidatus Coatesiibacteriota bacterium
ACGGACCTTGGCCACCTGGATGGCCACCTCGGAATACTCGCGCTTCCCGGAATGATGTTCCACGCTCCAATAGCCGCGGTAGGCCTTGTCCCGGAGCATGGCCAGGCTTTTCCCCAGATCGCCGGTGACAATGTCCCAGGAAATATGTGTGTGCATGGCCCACTTGGCGAATTGGGCCTCGCCCGCGCCCTTGAAATGGAGGAGGACACCGAACCCGGGGTGGTTCACCGCCTCGCAGATCCGCCGCATGTTGGCCGGCTCCACCTCGGCTCCCCAGTGGTTCTCCGGCCCAACCCGAAAGCCGGCGTTGTGGGCGATCTTCGCGTACTCGCGGTAGCGCTTCACGATGTAGTCGAACTGCACCTTGGAGAAGGTCTTCGCCCGGACCCCCGCGTCAATCCGGATCGTCCGCGCGCCGAGATACTCGGCGGCCTTGAGCCACGCCAGTGCCCCCCGGTGGTGCTCATCGCGGACAGCGGCATCGTCTTCCCACAGGTGCGGCCCGTCCACGCACAGGTTCGCCAACTCGAGTTCGCGCTCGCGGAGCCCTTCCCGCAATTGCGCCAGAAACCCTTTCTCCAAGTTCGGAATCATTCCGTTCCAGATGTCGGCACTGCGCAGGTCGTACCGGTGGCGGCAGGCCTCCAGGTAGCCGAAGACATCCATGGTCTTGTTCCCAACCAGCCCGTGAAACGAGTAGGAGGCGATGGCGATGTTCATGCCATGCAGGGTCGCAGACCCCGCGCGTTTCGTCAACCCGGAGCCCATGGCTGACGGCGGTCATGGCCGCCCGGCCCGCCAACGCGGTTCAATTCGGACCAGTGGGCTTCGACCTGAACCCGTACCGGGATGACATCGCGGACCGCCACCGGCGCCTGCGGACCGCGGAGTCGTTCCGTGAGCCCGACCGGGTTCCCGTCTGCTTTGCGTTGAGCGGGAGCTTCTACTGCGCGATGTTCGGCGTGGATATCGGCGAATATTACGCCGAGCCCGAACTGCAGGTCGAGGTTCAATTGAAGGGGCTGGACTGGGAGTACCGGGAACTGCGGGCCGACTCGTGCACCCGGGAGTCCATCGGCTACGAGCCCGGCCCGATCCAGGAAGCCGTGGTCTTCGGCGCGACCATCGAGCGGCCCGCCGGCACCTCCCCACGCATCGTCCCCCTGTGCGCCACGCTGGACGAGGTCCGTGCGCTCGTGGCGCCCCCGCCGGCCGACAATCCCCGGCTCCGGGCGGAGATCGCCCGGGCCGAGCGGTTCCGGCGGACTGCCGAGCGCCTCGGGGCCGGCGTGCCGGTGGATGTCCTCACCACCATGGCCATCCACCCGCCGCTCTCCTGCCTGTGCGCCATCATGGATGCCACGGCCGTCTACGAGGCCGTCGCCGAGGAACCCGAGCGCCTGCGGCCCGCGCTGGAGGCCTGCTTCTCCGCTTACCTGGCCTACACGGACCGGTGGCTCCTGGCGGCCGGCGGCCCGCCCGTGGAGGCCGTGTGGCTGGCCGACGACAACATCGCCTCGGTTTCCGCGGATGCCTTCCGCGCGCTCGAGATGCCCTTCTACCGGCGTATCGCGGACCACTACCGGCCGCGCGAATTCCACCTGCACACTGACGGGCCGAACGACCAGCACTTTCGCGCCCTGGCCGGCGACGCGGGGGTCACGCACATGGACATCGGCGGATTCAGCAGTCTGGCCGCGGCCGTCCGGGAGATGAAGGGTCGCGTCTACCTCCACGGCGGGCTGAACTGCAAGGACCTCTACGGGCCCGGCGGCCTCACCCTGGCGGCCCGCCGCAAGGCGCTGGACGCGATCACGCTCGCCGCTCCCGGGGGCGGGTTCGAACTCGCCATCGGCGGGGAAACCTACGCGGGCGTCAGCCCGCAGGCCATGTGCGACCTCGTCCGCCTCGCGGACGAGCACGGCCGGTACCCCATCCCGACCGTGCCCGCCTGACGCGGGTTACTTCTTCGGGGAGGGTTGCGCGGGCGGCGGCGGCGGAGTCATGGGCGCGCCGTAGCAACCGCCACCCATCGGCATCCCCATCCCGCACATGCCGTACCCGCCGAAGTGGCGCCGGCAAAAGTGACCGCACACCGAGGCAATGATGATTCCCAGGATCAGTCCCTTCCAGAATCCCCCGCTGCGGCCGTGCCAGCCGTGGCCATGCCCGCAACAGCCCCCGCCACCGCAACAGTCGTCTCCGCCCAGGCTCTGGCGCGCCTCGTGCCGGACCTTTTCCTCCGCAACGATTCGTTCTTTCTCTTGATCCGTTAACTCCATTGGGTGCCTCCGTGTGATGTTGAGTTCGGTCAGATCATTCCACCCGGTACAACCCCGCCACATCCGCCCCGGTTCCCGGGACGGCGGCTACCCCCCAAACGCGCGGCGGGCGTTCGTCAGGCTGATCGCGATGGACTCCAGCGGGGGCCGCGCGCAGGTGTCCTGCTCGATGAAGGCGTACTCGATGTTGAGGTCCCGGCACGCGGCGGCCACGCCGGCCAGGTCCAGCACGCCCGTTCCCACCTCGGCCCAGGTCTTGGTGGGCGCCAGCACGAGGTCCTTGAGATGGATGACGCGCAGGCGCTCCTTCCCCATTCGCCGCATCAGCGGGGCGGGGTCCGCGCCGGCCCAGGTGACCCAGCCCACGTCCAGTTCGATCCGCACCAGCGCCGGATCCGTGTTGGCGAGGATGATCTCCAGCCCGTTCGTCCCGTCCACCGGAGTGAACTCGAAATCATGGTTGTGATATTGGAATGTAATTCCCTTGTCCCGCGCCGCCTTCCCCCACCCGTTGAGGGCAGTCGCGAGCGCCTTCCAATCGGCCGCGTTCTTGCGCCGATCGGGAGGGAGCCAGCCGAGCATCAGGTATTTCGCCCCGGTCTGGGCGGCGCGATCCAGCGTGCCCGCGAGGTCCTTCTCCATCTGCTCGAGCCCGCACCCGCCTGCCGGCGTCGCCAGCCCCAGCCCGCCGCAGAACTTCAGGTACTCCGCGGGGCTCATCCCCTTGCCCGGTCCGCCCTCGATGGCCGTGTACCCGGCCTTGGCCACGGCTTTGATGGTGCCGCCCCAATCCTTCCCCAGGTCGTCCCGCACGGTGTAGAGCTGGAGTCCGAGTGTTGTCATGACCACTCGAGGGTACCACGACCCGCGGTGGTCGCGCCCTGACGGGGGTCAGCGAAGCGGGCCCCGGTGTGGTCCCACAATGGGGCATGCCGCCCGGCCCGAGCATGCGCGCCACCAACCTTGGTATCTTCCGGGGCGAGCCCGCCAACGGCGTCTTTTTCCAGCCGCGCATCGAGCCCTGGTTCGATCTGCACCGCCGGCTGGGGGACCTGTCGCCCCGGCTGACGGCAATGTCCCTGCGTGACTTCTACGACGATCTCGAGCTCTCGATGCGCTACACCCACTACTACACCGACCAGCCGTACCCCATCGCGGTGGCCCACACGGGCGGGGTGACCGACACCGTGACCGGCGACGACCGGAACCGGACCCGGGTCATCAGCACGCCGCGCGGCCGGCTCACGGAGGGCCAGCGCATCAACACCGACGGTATGTGGTACACGATGGACTACCCCGTCAATACGCTTGCCGACCTTGCCGTGCTCGAGGCCTACTACGCCGGGACCACCTACCACTTTGACCCCGGGGCCTTCCGGCAGGGCGCCGCGTACCTGGGGGACCGGGGCGAGCCCTCCTTCTGGCTCCCCAAGAGCCCCTATCAGGCCCTGTGCCAGTGGTGGATGGACCTGCAGGACTTCATCCAGCTCCTCCATGAGGAGCCCGCCGCGGTCGAGCGGGTCATGCGGGCCATTGATGCCGCCTACGATCCGCTCTTCACGGAGCTCGCCGCGGCGGCCGGCGAGGTCCGCATCGCCAACTTCGGGGAGAACATCCACGCCCAACTCCTTTCGCCCCGCTACTTCGAAAAGTACCTGCTTCCCTTCTATGCCAAGCGCTCGGGCGCCCTGCGCCGGGCGGGCATCTTCACCCATGTCCACATTGACGGCTTCTTCAAGCCGCTCCTGCCCTACCTCAAGGACCTGCCGTTTGACGGCATCGAGGCGCTGACGCCGGTTCCCCAGGGGGATGTCACCCTCGACGAAATGAAGGCGTCCCTCGGGGACAAGATCCTCCTGGACGGCATCCCCGCCATCCTGTTCATGCCCCACCATGCGGAGGCCGAACTGCAGGCGTGCGTCGAACGCGTCATCGCGTTGTTCTCACCCCGGCTGATCCTGGGGATCTCCGACGAGTTCCCCCAGGGCGCCCCCGAGTCCTGCCTGGACCGGGTCCGCTGGATCCGCCAACGCTGCCGGGCAACCTGAACCCGAACCGAGCTCCGGCCCCGGCCTAGTTCGAGGTCGTCGCCGAGGACGCACCCGCCGGCCTGACGGGTACATACCAGCTTGAGGTTGCCGGATCCTGTCCCTGCCGGATCAGGGCTGACCAGTCACGGAGTTTTTCAACATGGTCCGGCCACAGCGGTTCGCACCGCTTGATGTAGTCAAGGGCATCATCCTTGGCCCCACGCGCCAGGAGGTCTTCGATCAACGCCATGCTCGGCGTGGAAAACCGGACGGCTTCAGCGGCGCCCTCACCCGCTTTGTGCAGTGCGTCCCGCATGACGACCAGGTCTCCGGAGGCCAGCGCGGCACGCGCCAGGACAATCCTGGCCCGATACACCTGCAACGATCCGGGTGACAATGTTCCGTCGGCAAGGATTTCGTTTGCCCGATCGCGCGCCCTGGCCAACGCTCCCGCCTCGATGGCTGCCTCGGCCGAGTCATCCAGCAAGAGTGACTTGCGGGCGCCCCGCTGAAGCGTCCACGCCTTCTCGATTTCCCCGAGGGCTCTTACCCAAAGAGCCCTCCGCGCGTCGCCCCCCTCCTTGCCCGCAAGGGTTTTCCAGGCGGAAGCCAATTCCTTGTGCCAATACGGGTCATCCGGCTCAAGGGAAACGGCACGCTCGAGGAGTTCCGCAGCGAGCCGGTCATTCTCCATCCGCAGAAAATGCGCGGCGTTTCCCAGGACGCGGGCATCGTTCCGATGGGACCGGATGGCCTCGAGCCAGAGCGCCTTGAGCGAGGCCCAAGACTCGGCGGATTGGAACCGAAAGATGCGAATGGTTTCCATCCCGGCAATCCCGGCCCACGGCTGGTGACCGACCACCCAGGCCAGGTGCCGTACGAGGTCCGGATTCGCGCCCCGGGCCTCCGCCGCCTGTTTGACATGCGCGTAATACCCGATCAGAACGGCCCGGGCATCAGTATCCTCCGGGTGGGCCTTGAGGCGTGCCTCAAGATCCTGGGCGTCCTGGGCCACCAGATTCCAACCCTCGAAGGACATCGCCTGGCATGCATCGAGGGCAAGTTCCCGGCTGGGGCGATATCCGGCCTCCGCCGGGTTCCCGACGGACAGGCAGAGGAGGCCGATTGCGGTTGTGAACATGAACCAGCTCAAGTCTTCCTCCGTTCTCTCACCTCAGTCGTAGGTCAGGCAAGACCCGAAATCCGGTGACCGGTCGGATTGCACCAGCGCGGACAATGCCTTCAATTGGTCCCGATCATTGGGCGGAAGTGGCCACTCCAGGCAACGATCAAGGAACTGTGTCACGACCTTCCTCCCGCCTCTCGGATACAAGAGGGAAGCGAGAATGAGGTTCGGGCCATACCAGGAACTCGATGAATTGTGGGTCACCCGGGAGGACGCCAACAGGTCAGCCTCCGCCTCGTCGAGCCTCCCCCCGGCGAGAGCAATCCCACCCAGGACCGTCCAGGCCCTGTGCACCCCGATGGGCAGGTACCAATTAGCCCCCATGGCACTTGTCATGGCCAGGGCCTCACACGCGTATCGCGATGCAGAGTCCGGATGGTCCGCCTCCAATGAGATTCCCGCAGCCTCGGGGAGCATGTGAAAGCGGGATTCGGGATCGTGATCGAGGGCAAGCGCCGCCGCGAGTTGCTCGACGCTAAGAACAGCAATACGCCTGTGCTCCGCCGAGTCCCTTGCCAGACACCGCATCTGAATCCCATAGACCCCGGCCAGTTGGAGCGCCCAATCGGGGTTCCCGGGGTCGACCTGTCGAGCCCCAAGCAGGAGCCTGACGGTCAGGTCATAGTCGTCGCTGGAATACTGGAGGAATTTTGCAGCGTGAGCGAGGACCCGGGCATCCCTGGAATGCCGCTTGGTCTGCTCCAGCCAGGCCGTGCGACATTCCCTAAAGACGGAGGGATCTGAAATGTGCAGGAGGCTGGGGAGATAGGCCGCCGCCTCCGACTCGGGGCTCCGGTGAATAATCCACAGGAGATGGCGCTGGAGGCGCGCACCCGGCGCCTCCGTGCTCCGGGGTTGCTCCGCCCGAAGAATTGAGTCCAGTGTTTCAACAGGCGGATTGGAAAGGCCTCCGGTGTAGTATCCAGTCAGCAGGATTCGGGCGGCAAGATCATCGGGTTCGCCCTTCAACCTCAACTCAAGATCCTCGGCGACCGTCGCCGAAAGACTTGATCCCTGCACGGACAGGCAACAGAAATTCAGTTCATCCTTCGCATCCCCGGCGACTCCCCACGAAGCGAACATGACCAGGAGGCCAAGTGCCAACATGACCCTTCGAGGGTACCATGGCGTGACGGATGCTGGAACTCCGGGATCATGCCTCACGGCACGCTGATGGCAATCACCTGGCGGCCGAGAATGTTTTGGGGATGGTCGTGGAAGAGACGGCGGGCAGGGTCATCCGCAATCCCGCGCGCCGTCAGGCTAACGCGGCTCCCCGGTGCGACCCCGAGGATGGCCAGCGTCACGCTACTGCCATCCACGGAGGCACCGCTGACGCGGCCGGGCGTGAGCGTATACGCGCGCGGGTCACCGGCCGTTCCGGCGTCCACGCGTTTGGAAAACTGGAGACGCACCGCGCTCCCTGCCCACCGTGCCTCGACGATGGCGGGCGGGTCGGTGTCCATGTATTTCCCGATGGCATACTCGTAGTAGGTCGTGCCGTCGACCCCCAGGTCATGGCACGCCTTCTCAAACCCCCTGATCCACCGCCAGCTTCGCCGGGTATCCCGGTTTGAGCCCGTGTCGGCCTGAATGATGAGCGGCATCGCGGGGTCGACTGCCCGAACCGCGTCAAGGAACGGCCGGTAGCCCCGCACATAGTCCGGCTTGAGCTCCGGCCGCGTCCAATCCGGCCAGTGCGTCTGGAAGCAGAACACATCCGGATGGACCACTTTCGCAATGGCGGCGGGGTCCTCCCCGCTGTCCTCCATGACCCGCCGGTAGCCGCCGGCTTCGGCAAGCGCCAGCGTCCAAATGCAGATCATTGGACGCCGCGACAACGTCCGGAGACCGTCGGGGCCGTTCACCAGGTCGTCCAGGAACGCGGTCAGTGTATCCGTACGAAACCTGATCCATTGGCTCCACAGGGCTGGATTCCGGCCCGGCGAATCGGGCGACCGGTCATCCAGAATGTCGGGAAACTTCATGACCCCGGGAAACATCCCCTTTAAAGCAGCCAGGCAGTGGGGGCAGAAGCACGCATACGCCGGGCATTCCTTGCCGGGATACTCGGGCCAGTGCGGCTCCACCAGGTTGATTCCGTCGAAAGCAAAGTTGCGCATCATCCCGACGATAGCCCGCTTCTTCCAGGTTCGATAGCCGGGGTTGTTGAGACACAGCCGCTCGTACCCATCGTTCAGCGGCGTTCCCGAGAGGTCGCTCCGGGTGACCATCCGCCAGCTCTTCCAATCCGCGGGCAGGTCCTCCACGGAATAGGTCCCGTTCACGAAGGTCGTGTACCACATCGCAATCCCGGCGGTATGGAAGGCGTCGATGTAGGCCGTGGACACGCTCGAGTCGGCGGTCAGGATGTAGTCCACGATGCGATACCCGTGGGTGAGCAACTCTGCCGCGACATTCCCCGGGGAACGATCATGGTAGTAGGCGAATCCGGGCTCCAATTCAACCGCGGGGCCACCGTGCGGAACGACGCGGTCGATTATCCGGTGTTCCGCGGCCCGACCGGGCAAGGGTGCTGAGATCAAGGCGAACAAGAGAAAGATCAGCACCACGGCACTCCCATCATTGATGAAGGCGAGCGGGAGATGGGATTCGAACCCACGACTTTCACCTTGGCAAGGTGACACTCTACCCCTGAGTTACTCCCGCATGTACTGCAAAAGCCTTGTGATTATAACCGGCGGGGGCCGGGTCCCGCTACGTGCCTGCTGTCTTGCTATTTCATGTCCGCGTAAGCTGCGGCCCGCTTCACCTCGAACGGCACCGAGATGCCGACGATGGCGCCCAGAAACCAGGTCTTCAGGATGCCGGACCCCGGGTTCACCCGGAGAACCACGGTTTTCCGGTAGGCGGGCCCGCCATCAGCCGGCCCGAGAAACTCCTGCGTGATTTCCGACCGGCCATCCGGATACTCGGCGAGCGCGACCACCCTGCGCGGCCGGTCGAGCGATTGCACCACGTAGGAAACAAGATTCCTGCCCATCTGGAAGGTCATCTTCTCGCCCTGGCGCGGCCAGTGGGCGCTCGTCTCGACTGCCCCCAGGGGGCCCAGCCACCAGGCACGCAGGCCATCGGGTGAAATGATGCGGTCGAACGAGCGCTCGTCGGCCGCTTGGAGGGGTGCCTGGCTCCGCAGAAGGAGCGAGCCGTCCGGCTGGAGCTTTGACCGGCCGTACAGCAGGAGGCCCAGGACGGCGACAACGATCAGCACGACCACCGTCAGGACCACGATCTTCATCTCGACAACTCCACGATGCGCCTATCCTATCAGAGGCGCCGGCGGACCGGGGTCACTGGGGACCCCGCCCCGGCCCTTCGAGAAGGAATTGCCGCCAGGTTACAGTGGAGATTTTCATCCTGGCCGCGGTCGTCACGCCGCCATCGCCGCAGATCAGGAGTGGTCGGTAGGCCGGGTACCGCCGGACAAACTCCAGGAGCCCGGCCAGATCCGCAGAGGCAAAGTGGCCGGTTTTAATCTCGATGGCCCATTGACCCCACGAACCTTCAAGGATCCCATCAACCTCCAGCGGCTCCTCCCGCCAGTACGAAACATGCTGACCCGCATTCCACGAATGGGCCAGGCAGGCATTCTCGACCCATGACCCGAATCGGTCCGGTTCCCGCACGGGGTCCGGACTGCCACGTG
>JAHFSL010000440.1 GCA_023265785.1 Candidatus Coatesiibacteriota bacterium
TGCGGTGGCGGTGGCGACCCTGCTGGTCACCGGGCTGGGGTTCCTGTACCGGGACGCCTCCTTCTCCCGGATCATCGTGCTCGTCATGGCGGGGCAGAATCTCATCCTGCTCCGGCTGGAGCGCGGGATTCTGCGTGCCGCCCAGGTGGCCCTGCGCCGCCGCGGCGTCGGCGTCATCCGGGTAGCGATCCTGGGCGACGGCGCGGAGGCGCGCGCGGTGGGGGAGGCGTTGACGCGCCACCACGACTACGGGTTCCGGGTGGCCGGGTTCGTCTCGGGCGCCGCCGCGGGCCGCCTGCCCGCCGTCCTGCGCCGCCTGCGCGTGGACGAGGTCGTGCTCGCCCCCCGGCGCACGGCGACGCGGGGTGATGTGATGCGCTGGGTGGAGGCCTGCGCGCGGGCGGGGGTGGAGTGCAAGATGCTGGCGGATATCTTCGGGTACCTCACCAGCCGGCTGGCGCCCGAGGAACTCTTCGGCATGCCCCTGCTCACGCTCAAGCCCCTCCCGCTGGCCGGCTGGGGCGGGCGGGTTGCGAAGCGCGCGCTGGACCTGGCCCTCACCATGCCCGCGCTTCTCGTGCTCTCTCCGCTCCTGGCGCTGGTGGCGGTGGCGGTGCGGCTGGAATCGCCGGGGCCCGCGCTGTACCGGCAGGAGCGCACCGGGCGGAAGGGAAAGCCGTTTTTCATGCTCAAGTTCCGGTCCATGCGTCAGGACGCCGAGCGGCGCACCGGGCCCGTGTGGGCGCGCAAGGACGATCCCCGCCGGACCCGGCTGGGGGGCTTCCTGCGGCGGACCAGCCTGGACGAACTGCCCCAGCTCCTGAACATCCTCCGCGGCGACATGAGCGTTGTCGGGCCCCGGCCCGAACGCCCCCACTTTGTCGCGCAGTTCGCGCGGAGTGTGCCGCGGTACGCCGACCGGCACGCGGTCCGGCCCGGCCTCACGGGATGGGCCCAGGTGAACGGCCTGCGCGGCAACACGCCGGTGGAGGACCGGACCCGCTACGACCTCTCCTATGTCGAAAACTGGTCGGTCTGGCTGGACCTGCGCATCATCTTCCGCACGGGCATGGAAGTGTTTCACCACACCGAGGCGTACTGAACGGTGCGGATCGGGGTGGATGTGCGCATGCTGGACTGCTCGGGGATTGGCACCTACCTGGCGCACATCCTGCCGCGCCTGCCGGCCCGGATGCCGGGCACGCGGTTCACGCTGTTCGGCACCGCCCGGCAGGCCCGGGCGCTCCTGCCCGGCGCCGCGCGGGTGCCGGTCGCCGCGCCGATCTACTCCGTGCGCGAACAGGCCGTTCTGGCCTGGGCGGCGCGCGGGCGGGGCCTCGACCTCTTCTGGGCGCCGCATTACAATGCGCCCCTGGCGGTGGGAACGCGGCTGGCCGTCACGGTGCACGACCTGATCCACATCCTGTTCCCCGAGTACCTGCCTCGCCCACGGGCCGTGGCGCTCGCTTACGCGCGGGGGCTCATGCGGGCGGCCTGCGGCCGGGCCCGGGTGGTCCTCTGCCCCTCGGAGCATACGCGGCGCGACCTGGTCCGGCACCTGGGGGTGGCGCGCGGCAAGATCACGGTCACGCCGCTGGGCGTGGACGCGGGCTGGACGCCGGTCCGGGGTGCCGCCCGGCTCGCCGCGTTCCGCCGTCGCCACGGGCTCGGCGACCGCTATTGCCTCTTCATTGGCAACCTCAAGCCGCACAAGAACCTGGAGCGGTTGGTGCGGGCGTTCGCCACCCTGCCGGACCGGGGGCTCATCCTCGCGCTGGCGGGGGGTGACGGTTCGACCTACACCGCGCGCCTGCGGGGCCTCGCCCAGGAATTGGGCGTCGAGGGGCGCGTGGTATTCCCCGGCGTCCTGCCGCGGCGGGACCTGCCGACCCTCTACTCCGCCGCTTCCGTCCTGGCCTTCCCGTCCCTGTATGAGGGCTTCGGCCTGCCGCCGCTGGAGGCGATGGCCTGCGGAACCCCGGTCGTGGCGTCCCGCGCCTCATCCATTCCCGAGGTGACCGCGGGCGCGGCCCTGCTCGTGAATCCCCGCGACACCCGGGGACTGGGGCTCGCCCTCCGGGCGGTCCTTGAACGGACGGCCCTGCGGCGGCGGCTGGTGGCCCGGGGTTTGGCGCGGGCGAGGGCGGCCTCCTGGGATCGCACGGCGGATCGGACTGCCGCCGCCCTCCTCAAGGCGGCGCAGGCGTGAGCGGGGCGATTCCCTCCCGGGAATACTTCACCCAGCCGCGGGCGGATGTCCTCGCGCTCATCGGGGGGCGGGAGCTGGAGGTGCTCGAACTCGGCTGCGCCGAAGGCCGGCTGGGGGAAGCCCTCAAGGCGTCAGGGATTGCCCGCCGGGTGACGGGCGTTGAGGGATTTCCAGCGGCCGCCGCCGCGGCGCGTGGCCGGCTGGACGATGTGTTTGAGGCGGACCTTGACCGTGGACTGCCGCCCCTGCCCGCCGCCACGTTCGATCTGGCGATCTGTGCCGATGTACTCGAGCACCTGCGCGAGCCCTGGACCGTGCTCGCCGCGGTTGTTGCGGCCCTGAAGCCCGGCGGCCGGGTCGTGGTCAGCCTGCCCAACCTCAAGGACTTCCGGGTGCTGGCGCGGCTGGCCCTGCGCGATGACTTCACGTATCGCGCCCAGGGCGTCATGGACCGCACCCACCTCCGGTTCTTCACCGCCACGACCGCGCACCGGCTGCTGGAGGGCGCCGGATTGGTGGTCGAGCGGCGGGTCTTCCGGCCCCCGCCGTCCCGGATCGGCAGGGCGCTGCACACGCTCACCATGCACCTCCTGCCCTCCTTCTTCACCGAGCAGGTCCAGTTCGTCGCGCGGAAGCCCGGGCCCTGATGGCCCGCCGCGCATCCCCGGCGCCGTGGCTGGACGCGGTGCTCCGCGGCTCCTCCTTCCTGGTGGCGCGTCACGCCGCGGTGTCGCTGGTGAATTTCGGTT